>JBEGVB010000061.1:0-4147 GCA_041178545.1 Planctomycetota bacterium | reverse complement strand
GTTCCGTACGACCCTGACCGTCCTGTTCGCCGCCCTGACCCTGAGCGTTCCTGCCTTCGCCCAGAAGGGCGCCACGGGGCAGGATGCGACGCAGACCAAGCCGCTGCCCGAGCTGAAGGAGACCGAGGGCACCTGGGAGGAGGTTCCCGTGGTGATCGGCACCGGCTCGACCAAGCCGCTCGCCGAGGAGCCCGCCGTGGTGGTGCTGGAGCGCCGCGCGGCTGCGCCCATCAAGGTGACCGCCGAGCCCATCGAGTACCCTCAGGTCGAGGAGCCGGCGATGCACGAGCCGCTGGAGGAGCCCGCCATGGGCACGACGGCTCGCCGCATGGGCGGGCTGCACCTCGAGCTTGGCCTCGACGAAGGCATCCTGCACGCAGACATCTTCAGCGGGACGCCGAAGTTCTTCGGCGGCGTGCTGCTGTCGCTGAACTCCGCCACGGTCCCGATGGATGCGTTCGGACTCAACCTGCTGGCGGACGCCGCGGTGATGGGGATGGGTTTCGGCGAGAACGGACACCTCGCCTTGCGGATCCCCGCTGCAAAGGACCTCAAGGGCATCAAGTTCTTCGGCCAGGCGGTGGTCGCCGACGGCATGGCGATCCAGGCCGGTGAAGTGGTTGCCGCGAACGCCAACTGAGGCGGTCCCCGGCATGGCCCGACGCACACGCGCCCATCTGGGCGCGTGTGCATTGGCGCAGTGAGAGGCATGTGCGATCCCCCTCGAGGCGATAACCTTCCGCGCCTGCCGGCGACCGGGTGCCGCGCGGACATCGGCCATGAATCCAGCAAACCCACTGCCTTTCCAGCCCGAGAACCCTGGCGACGCGAACCGTTTCCAGGTCCTGCAGCCGGTGGTGGAGACACCCATCGAGCGCTCCTGCCGGGCATGGGACCACAAGTTGGACCGCGAGGTGTTGCTCAAGTTCCCGCCGGCGACCCAGTGGCAGGAGTGGTCCGTACCGGTGCGCGAACGCATCGCTCGCGAGGCCAAGGTGATGGCCAAGGTGCGCAGCGACCAAGTGGCTCAGGTCTACGACGTGCTGCAGTCCGATGTCGGTCCCGTGATCGTCATGGAGGTGCCGGACGGCGAACCACTCGCGGAGCGCCTGAGGACCGGGACGCTCTCCCCTGCCGAGACCAAGCGCATCGGCATCGAGATCGCGCGGGCGCTCGCGGCACTGCACCTGGCAAGCGTCGTCTACCGCGCGCTCGGTCCCGCATCGGTGCTCGTGACGGCCAACGGCAAGGTGAAGCTCGCCGACTTCACGTTCGCGAAGAACCACGGCTCCGGTCTGGGCGTCGCCTCGCTACCGGCAAACATGGACCGCAAGTCCAGCGAGGAGTTGCGCGCCCAGCTGCCTCCATACCCGGCGCCTGAAATCCTCTCCGGACGCGATGCCGAGCCGCGCGGGGACCTGTTCTCGCTCGGTTGCCTGATGTACCGCTGCCTTGCCGGCATCGACCCGTTTGCCATGGCAGGGGACATGCAGCCGGTGCAGGACCT
This sequence comes from Planctomycetota bacterium, assembly GCA_041178545.1. Taxonomy (GTDB): domain Bacteria; phylum Planctomycetota; class UBA1135; order UBA1135; family UBA2386; genus JBEATZ01. The sequence continues at coordinate 2,640 of JBEGVB010000061.1, read as the reverse complement.
CCGCAAGGCACGACCTGACTGTCCAAAGGAACTGGTCGAGGTGGTGCGCAAGTGCATGGCAATGTCCAAGACTGCGCGCTACGCGACTGCAATCGAACTGGAGCAGGCACTGGTGGCGTGCCCTGACACGGTGGACGTGTCGCGTCGCAACCTACTGGCTGCTGGCACCGGGGCAGCACTGCTGCTGGCGGTCGGCGCGTACTGGCTCTTGCGCGAGCCCGTGGCAGCGTTGCCCGACCACAAGCCCGGTTATGGCCAGCTGTGGGCCCTGCTGGTGGGTGTCAACCGGTACGACGTGGATGACTGGAACACCTTGCGGACTGCCGAGGCAGACCTCGACTTGGTGGAGAAGCGCTTGTTGAGTCTGGGTTGGGAAGCGAGCCGCATCCGCAGGCTGCCCCGTCCTGCGCGCGGCAACGTGATCGAGGCCATGCGCGACCTCAACCAAGACATCCGCAAGAGTGGTACTGACGATGCATTGGTCGTCTACTTCGCAGGCCACGGGATCCAGCAGCCCCAGGGCGCTGATTCCTCGGTGTTGCTGCCTGCCGATGCAAGGAAGGACGTCAGCGACACGTGGCTGGCCCCGGAGGACTTCCGAAGGGAGCTGCGCGACCCCAAGCACCTCCTCTATGTCTTCGATGCGTGCCACAGCTTTGGCATGAAAGGCGTCCTCGAGGAGGAACTGGGTCGTGGCCGGTCGCCGCGGTCGGCTCCTGTCCGTACCGAGGACTCCCTGTACCTCAAGCACACGACCGGCAGGTGGCGCGGGTTGCTCTACTCGGCGAGGAGCAAGGAAGCTGCCAGCGACGGGACCGGCAACTCACCGTTCTGTCTCGCGTTCTGCGAGGCGCTCGACCCGGCTGGGCAGCTCAAGAGCGTGGGCACCCTGCTGCTGCCCGAGGTCAGCACGTTCATCCAGCGGAAGCTCACCAACAACAGCCAAGGGCCCGGCATGCTCCACAAGGCGGGGCCCGGTGCAGAGAGCGACACCTTCGTCTTCCGGCTCCCCAAGCCGGGCGGCTGATTCGCGAACCGCGTGCTCGCCCGTCGCCCTTCTCAGTCCTTGGCCCGCAGCACGTGCACGTCGCAATGGGCCACGCCCCACTGGGTCGCCTCCTGCTCACCGCGGGTGGTCCCGAGCGCGAGGAAGGGCGGGGCCGACCGCGCGTGGCCGCGCTTGGCAGCGGGCTCGGGTGCCTCGGTCACATACTCCTGCATGTCCAGCGGTTCCTGCGTGGCGATCACCAGGTAGCGGTCGACCATCGGGCGGTCCGCGGGCCAGTGGGGGGGAGGCCCCACGAGCACGGGGATCGGGAACTGCTCGCCGGGCTTGAGTTGCCTGTCCTTCGCCGAGGCGTCGGGCCAGACCACGCTGACGGAGCGGGCCTCGGTGACCGAGAGCACGGTTGCGTACAGCGCGCGATCGGACTGGTTCTGCAGCGTGAGCGTGACGAGGCCGCCGCCATGGGAACTGGTCAGGACCGGCGCCCTGACGGTGAGCAGTCCACCGTCTGCATCGTTGCGGAGCATGGTTGCGCAGGGCAGTTGCTCCTCGCGTCCCAGCGCCACGGTCTGCTCGTCTGCTGCGCCTGCCGTCAGGCGCACGGCGTGGTCCCCGGTGCGGCAGGTCGCCTCCCAGAGTCGGCGATGGCGCCATTCGCGCAAGAACGCTTCGGCCAGTGCGTCTGGAGTGGGTTGGACGGTGCGGATCCAGTTGCCGTCGTGGTCCGTCAGCCAGAGTTCGGTGCCCTGCTTCACCAGCCGGTGGGTGGCTTCCTGGCTGACCGCGGTGGCCCACAGCAGGTCCGTGGGCAATGCCACGCCCGCATCCGGTGACACCTCCACCCGCAGCGGCTCGAGACCGTTCTCTGCCGGCACCTTGTGCACCACGGCACGCAAGGGCTGGCCCCAGGCGACGGCTGCACCTTCCGCCAACTCGAGCCAGCTCCAGGTCATGTCGCAGAACGTGGTGCGCGCGCTGGCGACGGTCTTGCCGTCCTGGTCCACCAGCAGGAACTCCGTGCCCTCCCAGACCTCGTGTGCATGGCCCGCGTGCAGCCGGATGTTGCCCTTGTGGTCCTGGTCGACCCGGAAACCGCGCAGCGGGGGCAGCATGGTTCCCCCGAACACCGCGCGGTCCAGCGGACCTGTTGCGCTGACCACCTGGTCCGGGCGGTTGCCGCTGCCCGCAACCAGCGCTCGGGCGCGTTCCACCACGCGGCGCCACGAGGTCGGTCCCTCCGCTCGCTCGAGCACGTCGCACAGGTAGTGGGTCAGCGTGCCGAGGCAGCGGTCGTCCTCCAGCAACACCTCGCCGGCCTCTTGGTCGTCACCGCAGGCAGCGATGTGCACGAACTGAATCGAGCCGAGTCCAGTGGTCTCCGTGTCGTCGTGGAACGGCACGTCCTTGGGCCAGAAGGGCTCCAGCATCTGTCGGTCCTGTGGACTCAACCCGCCGCTCACGGTGCGGACCGCGGGTCCCGCTGCCGCTGCGCCACGGGTCAGGCCGGCCGAGTGGCAGGCATCGGTCACCAGCAGCACGTTGGTCGTTCGCTCCGTCAGCGCGCGCATCAAGGAGAAGAGTTCGTCATCTGTCACGTCGTAGCGCCCGTCGCGGTCGCCTCGCCTGCTGTCGTA
>JBEGVB010000060.1:0-3856 GCA_041178545.1 Planctomycetota bacterium | reverse complement strand
GCACAGCGCGTGCAACAGGCGCTGGTGCGGCTGCGGTCGCGCACGATGCCGCCGCCCGACGCGCCGCAGCCCGTTGCCGGAGAACGCCTCGCGCTCGTTGCGTCGCTCGCGGCCCGGGAGCCCGATGCTGCCGATGCGCACACGCCGACGATGCGGCGGCTGTCGCGCGCCGAGTACCGCAACACGGTGCAGTCGCTGTTCGGCGTGCCCTGGGACGAGCGGCTGGCGCTGCCCGAGGACTCGGTGGCACACGGCTTCGACAACCTGGGCGACGTCGCCAACCTGTCGCCCCTCGCGTTCGAGCAGTACCACGACGCGGCAAGTGCGCTGGCGCGCACCGTGGTGGGGGACCGCGCGGTGGCCCAGCGCGTGTTCGGGCCCGACTCGCGCCGCGGGCCCGTGGCAACGGAGCGCGTGCTGGAACACCTGCTGCTGCGCGCCTTCCGGCGGCCTGCACTCGACGCGGAGGTGCAGGAGCGCACGCGCATGTTCGATGCACTGGTGGCAGGCGGCAGCCCGGTGGAGGAGGCACAGGCCGCGCTGCTGCGCTCGGTGCTCGCCTCGCCCGCCTTCCTGTTCCGCATCGAGGCGGACGCGGTGCCGGACGAGTCCGGCAAGGGTCCGCAGCCGCTCGGCGCACACGCACTCGCGGTGCGGTTGTCGTACCTGCTGACCAGCTCGGCGCCGGACACCCGGCTCGCCGCCTGCGCCGCGGACGGCTCGATCCTGCAGGACGAGGTGCGCGTCGCCGAGGCAAGGCGCCTGGTGCAGGCCACGGCCGGCCGCGCGCTCGCGGACCACTTCGGCGCGCAGTGGCTCGGCTACCGGCAGGTGCTGGCGGCCAATGCCGACTTCCGCCGCTACCCGCAGATCTGGAACCAGCGCTTGCGCCCCTCGCTGTACGAGGAGGCGGCCCGGTTCTTCGCGGCCATGGTGGCAGGGGACGAGAGCATCCTCGTGCTGCTCGACTCCTCGCACACGTACCTCGACGACGTGCTCTCGCGGCACTACGGCATCGGCGACGTGAAGGGCCGAGAGTTCGTGCGCGTGGAACTGACCGACCGCCGCCGCGGCGGCATCCTCGGCATGGGTGCGATGCTGATGACCTCGTCGCACAGCAGCCGCACGAGCCCGGTGCTGCGCGGTCGCTGGGTCCTGGAGCGGCTGCTCGACCTGCCGCCACCGCCGCCGCCACCCGGTGCCGGGACGCTGCCGCCCGACGACGCGCCGGTGGAAGGCCTCTCGCTGCGCGCCCGCCTCGAGCGCCACCGCAGCCAGAAGGCCTGTGCCTCGTGCCACGCCCACATCGACCCGCTGGGCTTCGCACTCGAGAACTACGACGTGGTGGGGGTGTGGCGCGACACGCTGCACGAACAGCCGGTCGACGCGCGCGGCACGCTGGTGGACGGCACCGAGGTGGACGGTCCGGTCGCGTTGCGCGACGCACTGCTCGCACGCAAGGACGACTTCGTGCGCACCTTTGCCGCCCGCCTGCTCACCTATGCGATCGGCAGGCAGCTGCACGGCCGCGACGAGCCCGAGCTCGCGCGCATCGTGACGGCATGCGCCGCCAACGGGCACCGGTTCTCGGCACTGCTCGAGGCCGTGGTCACCTCCCCCCTCTTCACCCACCGCGGCCCACCAGGTTCCTCGTGACGCACTCGACCCGCCTGCTCCGCGACTTCCTCGGCCACGGCACCACGCGGCGCGCGTTCCTGCGCGGTGCAGGCGCCTGCATGGCGCTCCCGTGGCTCGAGTCGGTTGCCTCCGCGCTGCGCGTGCGGCCCACGGCGGTGCCCGTGCGCATGGCCGTGCTGGTCATGCCCAACGGCGCGCTGCCCTCGGCCTGGGACCCTGCCCCGTGCGAGGCTGGCGGCTTCGAGCCATCGTTCTCGCTGGAGCCGCTGCGCGCGCACCGTTCGCGCGTGACCGTGTTCCGCAACCTCGCCAACCGCAACAGCTTCTCGGGCGACGGGCACTACGCAAAGGTGGCCCCGCTGCTCACGGGCCAGCAGATCCGCCGCACGGGCGGCCGCGACCTGTGGAACGGCGTGAGCGCCGACCAGGTCGCCGCCTCCTTCGTCGGGCGCGACACGCTGCTGCCCTCGCTCGAACTCGCCTGCGACCCGGTCTACCCGGTGGAGGACATGGGCTACTCCTCGGTGTACGGCGGCCACATCGCCTGGAGTGCGCCGGACCGGCCGGTCTCGCGCGAGATCGTGCCGCGCAACGTGTTCGACCGATTGTTCCGCTCGCGCGCGCTGGCTGCGGACCCGGCGCGCAAGAGCGTGCTCGACGTGGTGAAGGCGGATGCCGAGCGGCTCGCCCCGCGCCTCGGCAAGCGGGACCGCGACCGACTGGTCGAGTACCTCGATGCGGTGCGCGCACTGGAGCTGCGCATCGAGGCAGCCGAGAGGGCTGCACCAATGGCGGTCGACGCGGCACGCGCGCCTGCGCCGGGTGTGCCTGCACAGCACGAGACGCATGTCGAGTTGATGACCGACCTCGTCGCCATGGCGTTCGGTTCCGACTGCACCCGCGTGGCCACCTTCCTGCTCGCCAACGAGGTGAGTGGCCGCGACTTCTCCTGGCTCGAGGGCTGCAAGGGCGGCTACCACGACTCCTCGCACCACGAGAACGACGCGACCAAGATGGAGACCTACCGCCGCGTCAACCGCTTCTACGTGGCGCGCTGCGCCCGGTTGCTCGACAAGCTCGCGGCCCTGCCCGAGGCCGAAGGCACCGTGCTCGACCACAGCCGCATCGTGTTCGCGGGTGCGATGAAGGACGGGAACGCCCACAGCCCCCACGACCTGCCGGTGCTGCTCGCTGGCCCCGTGCAGCCCTCGCACCCCGGCGGCAGGCTGCTGGTGTCCCCGCGCGACACGCCACTGTGCCGCTTGTGGCTCGGGGTCCTGCAAGACCTGGGCGCGCCGGTGGCGAGCTTCGGCGACGCGACTGAACGGCTGGGCTGAGTGCCCGAGGACGATAGGCCCACCCGGGCTGGGCCACTGTGGGCATGTCCTGACTGGGGCGAGGGCGAACTGCCACGTCCTGTGGATTCGACGGCCGTGTGCGTTCGTTCGGCGGCTCCCAACCCCTGACCTCGACGGGTCGGTGTCCACCGGTCCGTTCCCGCGTCCCCCAGGAGTCTGTCATGAACCCCATCCTCACCCTTGCGGCCATCGCCCTTGCCGCCACTGCCGCACTCGGACAGAAGGTCGTCCTCCCGATCGACGACCGGCTGCCCAAGGTGCCGCAGCTCGAGGTCGACTTCGCATTGCGGCTCACAGCCTTTCAGAACGTGGACCAGCTGTTTGCCATCCTCGACTCGGACCGGACCTTCACCGGCATCCTCCTCGCGGCCCCCGATCCAGGCATGATGTGGCTCCCGCAGCAGTTCCTGCCGGTGCTCGCCAACCCGGTGGTGCTGGGCTGGAGCATGGGCGAGGCTGCATGGACGTTCGGCTTCCCGCGGATCCCATCGGGCGTGGAACTCCACCTGCAGGGGGTGGGCATCACCGTCGACGGCCAGGTGGCCGCCACGGACGTTGCACACTTCGGCGTCTGAATCCGCGTGCGCGAGGCAGCGGCCGCGCTACTTCGTTGCCTTGCGCTGGCTCAGGTACTCGACGAGGTCGCGAAGCTGACGGCGCGTGAGCGTGCCGCCCATGACTGGCATGGCGCTGGTGGTGGAGCCGCTGCGCGACTTGACGCGGTCCTGCGGCACCTTGGTCACCTCGCCGTCGAGGCCCATGACCTCGACCACCCCGTCCTGGTCCTTCACCACGACCCCTGCCACGGTGTCGCCGCTGTGCAGCTCGAGCACCGCAGCGGCAAACCCGTCTGCGATCCT
>JBEGVB010000059.1:0-62318 GCA_041178545.1 Planctomycetota bacterium | reverse complement strand
ACGAGCGGCACGGTGCGCTCGGCCACCTGCTGCGGCGTCATGTTGGGCAGGCAGTCGACCACGAAGACCGACGCGTCGAGGGCCACGAGGTGCTGCACGACACCCTCTTCCATCCGGCCGTTGCCGGAGAAGCCGAAGTTGAACACCTCGCGGTCGAGTGCGCGGCCCATGACGGCCGGCCACGCCATGCCCGGGCGCGAGGCGCATGCACCGTGCATGATCGACGTGCCGTAGGTGACGACGGGCTTGCCCTCGGGCTGGGGCAGCGGCTCCACCTTCGCGCCCGCGGCCACGCCGAGCTCGAGGGACTGCACGCCGTTGTAGAGTGGCAGGTAGAGCAGCCAGTCGCGCGGCGCGACAGGCAGGTCCTTCACCAGCGTGGCCTGCACCTGCTGCTTTGCGGGCATCGACACGGCCACCCAGCGCCACCTGCCTTCCTCGTCGCGTCCGTAGAGGTCGACGCCGCTCACGCCGGTGGCCGGCATGTGGCGCATCTCCAGCTGTGCCTTGGTGAGCGTGTAGCGCACGTGCACGGCAGGAGAGTCGGTGCGGAAGCGGACCGCCATGCCCGCGCTCTGGCGCGACAGGTCCCACACCTCCTTGCGCACCGTCTGTTCGGCAGCGGCCGGGAGACGGTCGTAGGGTGCGGCGCGGTCTGCGAAGGCGCGGCCCTCGACGCGCCAGCCCACGACGTCGGTCCAGTCCACCTTGGGCTCCGCCGCCGCCTGCTGCGGTGCTGCAGGAGGGTTCTGGGGCGGGGCAGTCGTGTTCTGTGCGGCAGCCGCACCGGCACCAGCGAGGAGGCAGGAGAGTCCGAGCGCGCGCACGGGTGCGTTCATGCGCGCAGGCTACCCGATCACGTGCGGTAGTCGGCGTTGATCTGCACGTAGTCCTTGGTGAAGTCGCAGGTCCAGATGTCGGCCTGAGCCGTGCCGCGGCCGAGGTCGATGCCCAGTACCACGTCCTTGTTGTTCACCAGGTGGTCGTGGGCGACCTTCTCGCGTTCTGGGTGCGGCACACCGAGGTGGTACACCTCGGCAGGACCGACCCAGACCCTCGCGCGTGCGGCGTCGAACGGCACGCCACAGCGCCCGGCAGCGGACAGGATGCGCCCCCAGTTGGGGTCGAGGCCCGCCACCGCGGTCTTCACGAGGGGGCTGGTGCCGATGGTGCGACCCACCAGGTTGGCCTCTGCCTCGTCGGCAGCACCGCGCACCTCGATGGTCATGAACCGGCTGGCGCCCTCGCCGTCGCGCGCGATCTCCCGTGCCAGGTCCTGGCCGTTGGCCGTGACCGCCTGCTCGAACTCTGCCGCGGCGCACGTGCGGGTGCCGGTCCACAGCAGCAGGGTGTCGTTGGGGGAGGTGTCGCCGTCCACGGTCACGCGGTGGAAGCTGCGGTCCGCCACGCGCTGCAGCAGCGGCTGCAGCGGCACGCCTGCCGCGCCGTCTGCCAGCAGGAACGCGAGCATCGTCGCCATGTTGGGGTGGATCATCCCGGCACCCTTGGCGAAGCCCGTCGTGCGGCAGTTGCCGAACGTGCGCGTGCGCGCCTTGGGGTAGGTGTCCGTCGTCATGATCGCGCGCGCGAACTCCGCGGCACCCGAAGTGCTGGCGGCAGCCAGCAGCACGTCCAGCTTGGCGGTGATCTTCTCCTTGGGCAGCGGGGCCCCGATCGGACCCGTGCTCATCATCAGCACCTGTTCCACCGGGCAGCCGATGCGCTGCGCGAGCTGGCTGCACACGAGGCGCGCATCGGCGATGCCCTGCTCGCCTGTCGCACAGTTGGCATTGCGCGCGTTCACCAGCACCGCGCGCACGAGCCCGCCACTGCGCTGCAGGTGGTCGCGGCAGACGGCGATGTGGGCACCCACCAGCCGGTTCTGCGTGTACACGCAGGCGCCGGGCCGGGCCTCGTCCGCGAGCAGCAGGCCGAGGTCGGGATGGTCGGCCTGCTTGCGCAGGCCACAGTGGACGGCACTGGCGCGGAAGCCAGCAGGGAGTGCAACGGACGCACTGGGTGCGGTCATGGGGCGCGGAAGACTAACGAACGCCGGGGCCTGCAGCGAGGGTGCCGCCGCCCCTGCCACCGGTGTCCGAGGGCCGGGCAGGTGCGGGGAACTCGACTGTCCGCACACGGTTGCCGGGTACGTCCACCAGCAGCACGCCATGCGTGCCGAAGACGTGGGTGTACTCGAGCAACTGCCTGCGGGTGGCGAGATGCATCGGGTTGCTGGCGACCACTCCGCCCTTCACCTCGGCGACCCAAGTCACTCCCTGCCGCAGCACCAGCAGGTCGGCGCGCACGACGGCTTCGTGCAGCCTGCCGTCCACACGCACGGCGACTTTCCGCGCCACCTGGCGCTCGACGACGGTGAATCCGCTGGCGGCGAGGATCCGTTCGGCCACGGACTCGCCCCTGCGACCGAGGCTGCGCAGGCGGGCCATCCGCAACCACTCCCACGCACGGCGCAGCCGCCACAGCAACCAGGCCCCGGCGCCGAAGGCGAGCAGGAGTGCCGCGAGCAGGGCCCAGTCCGGCAGCGACCGGAGCACGTCGAGCACGTAGTGCAGCACGCCAACAGGTTCCTCGCCCGTCCTGTCCATGGCGCCATCGTGGCAGCGGTGGGGCCAGCACGCCACGCTATGCTCCGCAACGATGCTGCCACCAGACTGCGACAGCGAGGTGCCCGCGAGTTCCCTGGGCCTGCGTGACCTCGGCTGGGCCGCTGGACTGGGAGTTGCCGTGGCGGCCGCCTGCGCCGTGCAACCGCAGGCGGCCATGCACGGGTACGACGTCTACCCGCTGCTCGCGTGGTTCGGCACCGGCAGCGGTCACCCGCAGCACCCGCTGTACCTGCCGGTGGGCGAACTGCTGCAGGCGGTCCTGGGCACGTCGCCCCACGAGTCCCTGCTGGTGTTGTCGGCACTGGCAACCGGACTCGCTTCCGCCCTCGTCCACGCGACGGCCCGCGTGCTCGGGTTCGACCGGGTGCTCGCCGTGGCTGCCACGATCCTCTTCGCGCTGCTGCCGGCCGTCGTGCACTTCGGCACGGTGGTGGAGATGCATGCCCCCTTCGTTGCAGCCTACGGGTGCTGCTGGCTGCTGGCCGCACGCTGGCGCAACTGCATCTGGGTCCGCCCGGCCCTCCTGCTCGGAGCCCTCTCGGGCGCAGCCACGCTGCTGCACGCGACCGGTCACCTTGCCGTGCTGGTGCTGGGCCCCAGCTGGTGCCTGCTCGCCGCGTCCAGGCCCGGGCGCGGTGCGTGCGCACGAGCCCTCGGTGCACTGCTGGTCGCGCACGCGACCGTTTGGGGCGTTGGCTTCCTCTGTCTGCAGCACCTGCGGCCGCCGTTGCACGACGACGACCCGGTCCGGTTCCTCGCCAGGCACTGGGAGGCGGCCGGGCTGGTGGGCGCCAGCGGGCATGCGTTGTGGGCCGAGTGGCTGCTGCCCTTCCTGCCGGTCTCGATCGTGTTGCCCGTGGTGGCCGCGATGCCGCAGTGGCGGCGCGCCGGGTCGTGGGCGCTGCTGGTGGTGGCCGGGTACGTGCTGCTGAGTGGCATCCTGCTCTGGTCGCGCAACCTCGAGCACGGCAGTTACCTGCTGGTCCTTGCAGCGCCGCTGGTGCTGCTGTGTGCCGCGGCGTTGCCGCGCGCCGTGACCTGGCTCATGGTGCCCCTCGCCGCTGCGGCCACCCTGCACCACCTCGGCTCGGTCGACCGCGAGCCCGCAGACCCTGTCTTCGGCAGTGTCTTGGCCGCTCACCTGGAGAAGGCGCCTGCCATGGTGGTGGTGGCGGGCTTTGCCGAGCGCGACGGCCTGGTGCAGCAGGCGCCCCGTGCGCGCCTCGTCTCAGTGGACGAACTGCTTGCGACCCTGGACGGCATCCCTGCGGTCGATGTCGCCACCGCCCGGCTCTGGCTCGCGCAGCAGGCTGCTGGCGCCCCGAACCGCACCGTGCTGATCACCAGGCGTGCGCTCGGGGAACTGGCAGCGCGCCACCCGGCGCTGGCCCAGGCCGTAGCCGCGCCGTCCGACGGCCTCGACGTGGTGCCCGTCGACCTCGTCAAGGCAAGCCTGGTCGAGGTCCGCCTGCGCTGACGGGCCTCAGCGGACCGGGCCGCGGAACATCCGTGCCCACTTCTGCACGCGCGAGTGGAGCGCGACGTCCCCGGTCTCCGCGGCGGCCCGCAGCACCCCGCCGGCGTCGACGAACAGCACCCATGGGTCGCCACGGAAGGGTGCACCCACCCGGTGCTCGACCAAGGCCATGGCCGTCGGTCGGAACTCGGCGAGTGCAGCCTGCAACGCCTGCACCTGCTCCGGTGGGGTGCCGTGCGGCACCGCGAGCACCCAGGGTTGCGGGAACTCCAGCGTGTCCTTGAGCAGCTTGGCGAGCACCGGCAGCGACTGGTGCATGTCCGCTGCGAGCGCGTTGCCCTCCTCCGGCTGCGGCACCCAGAGCACGAGGGTGCCGTCGGCGTGGGTGGGGATGCCGCGCGTGGGCATCATGAGCAGGCCGTCGAGGTCGGTGGTCGGCTGGACCAAGGTGTCCAGTCCCTGCGCCCCTGCGGTCGACCCGCGCACCGTGCAGGTGGCGCCTTGCACACGGATGGCGCCGCGCGCCATGGCGAATCCCAACTGACCCTCGACGGGGCTGCCGTCGTGCGTCGTGTACCGGAACTGGGGCTGCCCGTTGGCGCTCACCAGGACCGACGGTCCCTGCACGTGGAACTCGAGGTCGAACCAGGACGCGCCGGTGTCCAACTCGACCGTTGCCGACGGACTGGACTGCGGCATCTGGCCGTCGCGTTCCCACAGCCCGCGCAGCTGCAGGTTGACCGCACGGAACGTGGGTTCGGCATCGTCCCTGCCGCTCGCGTAGCGGGCGCTGCCTGCGTTGAAGTGCACGCGGATGCCGCGGTCGCGTCGCCAGTGCCCCAGCACCACCGCACCGTTCACGTGGCTGGTGGTGAAGTGGATGCGGGCGCGCAGCACGTGGTCGCCGGGCCCGAACCAAGCGGCACTGTGGGCGTACGCGTCGCGCTGGTGGGCGGCACGGTCGCGCACACCCGTTGCCTCACGGGGCTTCTCGCGGCCGACGTGGAGGTCGCCGTCCTCGGCTGCGAACCAGAGGCCCGGCACGCGTCGCTGGTCGAAGCCCACGAGGCTCGACTCCGTCCACCCGCCCCAGCCCACGGCACGCGGGGTCTCGGGGGGCGCAGCCGCGGTGGCCGTGCCGGCCCCCGGTGCGGCTTGCTGGCCCAACAGCAGTTCCAGGGTGGCCGCGGCGCGAGCGAGGTCGGCAGCTGCCACCGGCCGGCCGCCAGCCGCCAGTTCGTCGGCACGGCTGCGGTATCCGGAGGCAGCTGCGCGCAGGCGTGCGAGCGGGGCAGTCAGCGCAGTCGCGTCGACTGGCTCGGGAGCCTGCGCGCCGTGTCGCAACCGTGCCAGCGCGCCGAGGGCCGCTGCAGCCTCCTTGCGACCCGTCTGTGCGAGTGCCGCCACGCCGCCGCGTGCCGCGAGCGCGGTCCAGCCCTCGCACTGCAGCGACCAGAGCCAGGCAGCTGCAGCTGCCTCGACCTCGCCTGCCTCGGCCAGCACTGCAGCTGCGTCGCTGGCGTGCCCGTCGCCGAAGAACGGCTCGTTGCGGTCGCGGTCCCACGACCAGGTGGGACGGTCCATCACCATGGGCGCAGGGTCGCCCTCCGGCAGCGAGCCGTACGTCGCGACCCAGGCGTCCTCCGGCTTGCGCACCTCGGGGTCCGGCCAGCGGTAGCAGCCCAGCAGGTAGTCGTGCCACAACTGCGCGAACTCGTCGAACGTCGCGGGGCGCCCTTCCTTGCCGTCGCAGAACACCGAGGCGAAGAATCCCACCGGGTCCTTCTGGCCGCCGCGCGCAGTGGTCTCGAAGCGCGCGAGGGCGCTGCGGAACCGCGGCGGCTGCTTGGGCGGCCAGCCGCGCAGGAACGCGTACAGCGCGTAGCCTGCTGGGTAGTTGTCGCGGTAGTCCTCGACCTTGCCGGAGAGCAGGTTCTCCAGTCCCTGCCGCGAGCCGTAGCCCTTCGCGTACACCGAGGCACAGGTGCCGGAGTTGAGCAAGTCCTCGGTGAAGTTCGCATCCGCCATGCGCGCGTAGTGCGCACCGGTCCAGGTGGCGTGCCCCTCGGTGTACCAGGCCGGCACGAACCCGTGCAGCACGCCGTCGAAGCGGTGGGTGAGCTCGTGGGTGAGGAGCCTGCCGAGACCGGGGATGCTGCCCCACGCGAAGCGCGCCACGGTGCGGTCGCCGCCCTGGAATCCGGCTGCCCAGAAGAACGGTGCGCCCTCGGTCTCCATGTCGTCGTGCTCGGGCACGATGCGGATGGTTCCCGGTCGGTTCACGAAGGGGTCCGAGCCGAAGTGCGCGACCAGGCGCGCATGGTGCATCTCGACGGTGCGTGCGGCACCGAGCAGGGTCGCGTGGCCGCAGACCGTCTCGATGCGGTACCTGCCGGTGAGGCTGGTGGCGAGTGCGGGGCGCGACCAGTCGGTGTGTTCCAGGGTGAACGCCTCGGCTTCCGCAGGGGACATCGCCTCCAGCTCGGCCGCGGTCCAGACCCTTGCCGTCGCCAGCCCCTCTGCATCGGCCTTGGCAAGCAGCGCGGCTGCCTCCGCAGGCAGCTTGCCGAGCGGTGGCGGCACCGGGCCCTTGAGGTCCTTGCCGTAGGTCGACTGGCGCGCGAGCCCGGCAACCACGCGGGCAGCGCGGACCGCACGGTCGCGCTGCAACGCCGCCTCGCGTGCGGCAGCCTCGACCTCGGCAGGGCCCGCACCTGCTGCTGCAGTCCGCGGTGTGGCCGCCATCACCCGTGCAAGGCCACCCAGCACCAGGTCCCACTCGGGGAGCTGGCGGTCGAGGGCCTGCTGGACGGCAGGCCCGTGCTGGGCCAGGACCGCCGGCATGTCGGAAGAGAGGGCGAGGAACGCCTGCGCGAGCCATCGTGCCCGCACCCCGTTGCCAAGCGTCTGCTTGCCGGGGCCCTTGAGCTTGTCCGCTGCACGGGCGAGCTCCACGGCTGCCTGTGCACGCAGCTCGACCAGTTTCGCGGCGGCCGCGAGTTCGTCGGCTGCCAACAGCTTGCGCTGGGTTGCATCGAGCTTGGTCTTGCCACTCGCATCCGATGCCGCCGCGAGCCACCGCTGCAGCCACAGGGTGCGGGCATCCGGCTCGGCTGCCGTGGCACGCACCATGTCGGCCAGCAGGGCGGCGGAAGCAGGGTGCAGCTGCAGCGCATCGAGCAAGGGAACCACGGCGTCGCCCGGCCTGCCTGCTGCAAGCGCGTCCTTGGCCACCTTCCAGCGGACTTCGGCAGGAGACCCTGCGCCGGGGGAGGCGGCAAGCGAGGTCACGTCGGCGGGCACACCCGGTCCCTGCGGCGCCTGTGCGAGGACGCCTGCTGTCGCGAGGAGCAGGCACGTCAGTGCAGCAGGGCCGTTGCTCGTGTGCATGGCCTGCAGTGTGCCAGTTGGCCCGCTGCCGAGGAAGGTGCGCTGTCAGCCCGACCGGCTGCGGTCGTGCACGAGGTGGACCATGCCGCCGGCAAGGGCAAACGGCACCAGCAGGTTCACGAACGGGACCATGAGCAGCATTGCAGCCACCGCGCCCATCCCCCATGCCGCCCCACGGCGCGCGCGCCGCAGCGCCGCCGCCTCGGCCGGTGGCAGTCGTCGGAGGGCAACGAGCTCGAAGTACTCGCGTCCCAGCAGCAGGCCCTGCACGCACACCCAGGCGACCGGGTAGACCGGTCCGAGCAGCAGCAAGGGCAGCAGCACCAGGTTGAGGACCAGTCCCAGCACGAGGAGCCTCAGGCCTGCAGCCAGCGCAGCGACCAACGGCGCCCCTCGCGCCTCGCCGAGCCGTTGGTGGTGCCGTCGTTCGACGGCGGCCACCACCGACTCGGTGAACACTGTGCACATGGCACCGAACACGGCTGGGAACAGCAGCCAGGTGACCACCAGCGTGGCGAACACGCCGAGGACGTCCAGCACGGTGTCGAGCCACCCGATGGAGCTGACGGCAGTCGTGGCCAGGAGCCATGCCACCAGGCCCCAGGTGGCCGCGAAGCAAGCAACCGCCAGTGCGAGCCCGTAGAGCAGGTAGTGGCGGACGCCTGGCTCGAACAGGTGGCCGAAGCCGCGCAGCAGCGCCGTCAGCATCTCATGCCTTCTTGATGTCGGGCGGCGTGAACTGCGGGGTGCGCTGGGGCAGCGGGATCGCGCGCTGGGGCTTGCCGAACAGCTTGGTGGGCGATGCCTTGGCGTCGAGCACGCGTGTCATGGCGATCTCGTCACAGGCGAGGAACTTGGGGCAGTGCGTGCAGTCGTTGAAGACCTTGTGGGGCAGGTCCTCGTGCGCACAGTTCACGAACCCGACCTTTGCGAAGAAGCCGGGCACGTAGGTGAACGCGAACAGCCGGGGGATCCCGAGCCGCTTCGCGTCGGCAACCAGTGCCTCGACGATGGCCTTGCCGATGCCACCCTTCTGCATGTCGGGAGAGACGGCAAGGCTGCGCACCTCGGCAATGTCGGTCCAGGTCACGGCAAGTGCACCGCAGCCGACCATCTTGCCGTCGATCTCCGCCACCACGAAGTCGCGGATGTTCTCGATCACGGAGGCAGGCGACCGCGGCAGCATCACCTGCCGCAGGGCCAGCTCGTTCACGAGCGTCATGATGGGCTTTGCGTCGGCCACCACCGCGGGCCGGATCACCAGGTTGGGCACGTTCATCTCAGTCCTCCTCGTGCCATGCGGAGATGATCTCTTCCCACGCCGCCACCTGCTCGCGGACCCGCTGCGGCGACGTGCCGCCGAGTGCGTTGCGACGGGCGAGGACCGCCTTGGCTCCCAGCTGTTCGCGCAGGTCGCCCTTGACGGCCGGCAGCAGCTTCTTGCGGTCGGCCTCGGGCAGGTCCTGCAGCTCCACGCCGAGTTCCACGGCCCGGTTGACGGCCTTGCCGACGATCTCGTGCGCGTCGCGGAACGACACGCCCGCTGCCACCAGCAGGTCGGCCAGGTCGGTTGCGTTGAGGTACCCGGTCTCGGCAGCCGCACGGCAGCGAGCCTCGTCCCACTGCATGGACTCGACGGCGATCGTCGCGATGCGCAGGCACTGGATGGTCGTGCCCACGGCACCGATGACGGACTCCTTGTCCTCCTGCAGGTCGCGGTTGTAGGCGAGCGGCAGGCCCTTCTGCAGCACGAGGAGTGCCTGGAGCATGCCGACCACCTTGCCGGTGTGGCCGCGTACCAGCTCCATCGCGTCGGGGTTGCGCTTCTGCGGCATGAGGCTGGAGCCTGTCGACACCGCGTCGGTGAAGGTGAGGTATCGGCACTCGTAGGAGGCGTAGAAGATCGCGTCCTCGCACAGCCGCGACAGGTGGACCATGGTCATCGCGCACGCGAACGTGAGCTCGGTCGCCGCATCGCGGTCCGCCGTGGCATCAAGGCTGTTGCGCGTGGCGCCGCCGTCGAAGTTGAGTTCCTGCGCCAACTTCTCACGGTCGATGTCCAGCGCGGTGCCGGCGAGCGCGCCGGAGCCGAGCGGGCACTGGTTCATGCGGTGCCATGCATCGGTGATGCGCCCGCGGTCGCGCCACAGCATCTCGACGTAGGCAAGTGCATGGTGGCCCACGGTGACCGGCTGGGCCCGCTGCATGTGGGTGAAGCCGGGCAGCGGCAGGTCGGCGTGCCGACCGGCCATGCGCACCAGCGCCTCGACCAGTTCCTGCAGTGCCGTCACCAGGCCGATCGACCGGTTGCGCAGGTAGATGCGCAGGTCGGTTGCGACCTGGTCGTTGCGGCTCCTGCCGGTGTGGATGCGCTTGGCGAGGTCGCCCACGTGCTTGGCAAGGGTCTTCTCGACGAGGCTGTGGACGTCCTCTGCAGGGTCGTCGTGGGGGATGCCATCCTGTTCCCACTGCTTGGCGATCTTCTCGATCGCACTGCGGACCTTCTTCACGTCCGTCTTGGTGAGCACGCCTGCCTCGCCCAGGGCACCGGCCCAGGCATGGTTGACCTCGAGGTCCGCGAACGCCAGTACATGGTCGATCGGCAGGCTCTTCTGGAACTCCTCGAACTCGGGGTGGAGGCGGCCGCTGAAGCGGCCGCCCCACATCTGTCCTGCCTTGCTCACAGGCCTGCTCCCTGGACCTTGGAAGCGACCGCGCCGGGAAGCCCGTAGAGCTTCACGAAGCCGTAGCTGTCGGCGTGGTCGAACGAGGCGCTCTCGCCGAAGGTGGCAAGGCTCTCGCTGTACAGGCTGTGCGGCGACTTGGCCCCGATCGAGGTGGCCGTGCCCTTGTAGAGGCGCACCTTGACCTCGCCGGTGACGAACTTGGTGGCCTCGCGGAACAGCGCGTCCATCGAGCGGCGCATCGGGTGGAACCAGCGGCCCGTGTAGACCAGGTCGGCGTAGTCGGGCATGAGCTTCTCGCAGAGGCGCATGGTGTCGCGCTCCATGGTGATGGCGCGCAGCGAGCGGGCAGCCTCGAACACGATGGTGCCGCCGGGCGTCTCGTAGGCACCACGGGACTTCATGCCGACCAGGCGGTTCTCGCAGATGTCGATGCGGCCGACACCGTGCGCGCCGCCGACGGCGTTGAGCTTCGCCAGCATGTCTGCAGGTGCCATGCGCTTGCCGTCGAGGGACACCGGCACGCCGTGCTCGAACCCGAGGGTGAGCTCTGCAGGCGTGTCAGGTGCGTTGCGGGGATCGACGCTCATCACCCACACGTCGTCCGGGGGCGGCAGTGCCGGGTCCTCGAGCTGGCCGCCCTCGTGGCTGATGTGCCACAGGTTGCGGTCGCGGGAGTAGATCTTGGTCCGCGACGCGGTCACCGCGACGCCGTGCTTGTCGGCGTAGTCGAGCGCGTCCTCGCGGCTGCGGATGGTCCAGTTGCGCCAGGGGGCGATCACCTTGAGGTCCGGGGCCAGCGCCTGGTAGGTGAGTTCGAAGCGCACCTGGTCGTTGCCCTTGCCGGTGCAGCCGTGGGCCACGGCGTTGGCGCCGATCTCGCGTGCGTACTCGACCTGGCCCTTGGCCAGGATCGGGCGCGCCATGCTGGTGCCCAGCAGGTAGCGGCCCTCGTAGACGGTCATGGCGCGCACGCACGGCCACACGTAGTCGGTGAGCCACTCGTTGCGCAGGTCCTCGACCTTGCAGGACACCGCGCCGGAGCGCAGCGCCTTTTGCTCGAGTCCCTTCAGCTCCTCCTCGCCCTGCCCGATGTCACCGCAGTAGCCGTGCACCTCGCAGTCGTGGTGTTCCTTGAGCCAGGGGATGATGACGGACGTGTCGAGACCGCCGGAGTAGGCGAGAACGATCTTCAGCTTCATGGAGGGGTCGTGGTTGGGGGATGCGTGGCGGGAGGGTGGGCCGTCGGTGCTCAGTGCATGAGCAGGGCCATGACGGCCTTCTGGATGTGCAGGCGGTTCTCGGCGATGTCGTAGACGACCGACTGGTCGCCATCCATGACCTCGGCCGTGACCTCCCAGCCGCGGTGCGCGGGGAGGCAGTGCATGAACAACGCGCCTTGGTTGGCGCGCGACATCATCTCCTCGTCGACCTGGTAGGGCGCGAAGATGCCGTTGCGCTCCTCGATCTCGTCCTCCTGGCCCATCGACGCCCACACGTCGGTGTAGATGGCGTCGGCCCCGTCGGCCGCGGCATCCGGGTCGTTGAGGATCTCGATGCGCGAGCCGGTCTCGAGTGCCGTGCGCATGGCCTCGTTGACCACGCGCGAGTTGGGCTCGTAGCCCTCGGGGGAGCAGACCTTGATGTTGGCCCCCAGCTTCGCGGCCGTGTGGATCAGCGAGTGGCAGGTGTTGTTGCCGTCGCCCACGTAGGTGAGCGTGCGCCCGCGGACCGAGCCCCACTTCTCCGTCAGGGTGAAGAAGTCGCTGAGGGACTGGCAGGGGTGGAACGAGTCGCTGAGGCCGTTGATCACCGGGATGTCGGCGTAATGGGCCAGCTCCTCCAGCACGCGGTGCTTGAAGGTGCGGGCCACGATGCCGTGCACCCAGCGCTCCAGGTTCTTGGCCATGTCCTTGATGGACTCGCGCGAGCCGAGGCGTGCGTCGCGGTGGTCCATGAACACGGCGCTTCCGCCCAGGTCTTGCATGCCGATGTCGAAGGTGAAGCGCGTGCGCAGCGAGTCCTTCTCGAAGATCATCGCTAGTCGCTTGTGCCGCAGCACGTCCGTGTGCAGCTCGCGCCCGGCCTTGAGTGCCGCTGCGGTGCGGAAGATGCGCTCGATGTCCTCCAGCTTGAGCTGCGAGGTGCAGAGCATGTCCTTGACGGAGAGGCGCGTGAGATCGAGTTCGGCGACGGTCATGACTTCACTTCCACGGGGAGGGAGGAGAGCACTTCGCGCATCCGGGAGACGGCCATGTCGACCTGCTCGGCCGTGACGACGTAGGGCGGGACGATGCGGATCACGTCGCCTGCGGTCAGGTTGGTCATCACCCCGGCACGGTAGAGGCCCTGCTGGAACTCCTTGCCCGAGTGGTGCATGCGCAGTCCCAGCATCAGGCCGCGACCGCGCACCTCGCGCACGAGGGTCGGGAACTCGCGTTGCAGCTGCTCCAGCCCCATGCGCAGCTGGGCACCGCGTTCCCGCACGTTGGCCATCAGTCCGCCTTCCTCGATGCGCTGCAGGAACACGAGTGCTGCACGGCACACGAGCGGGCCGCCCGCAAAGGTGGAGCCGTGCTCGCCGGGTGCGAACGTGTCGGCAAGGGCTGCAGAGGCGAGGCATGCCCCCATGGGCAGGCCCGCGGCGATCGGCTTGGCGAGGACCACCACGTCGGGCGTGACACCGTGTGCCATGGCGCCGAGGAAGTCGCCGGTGCGGCCGCAGCCGCACTGCACCTCGTCGTGCACCAGCAGGGTTCCCGTCTCGTCGCACAGCCTGCGCGCCGCGCGGAGGAAGTCGGCGCCGAGGTCGCGGATGCCGCCCTCGCCCTGGACCGGCTCGAGCACGAGCGCCGCTGGCTGCTTCTCGCGGAGCACGCGGGCAAGGCCCTCCACGTCGCCGGGAGCGACCCAGGTGACGTCGAGCAGCGGGGCGAACGGCTTGCGGTACTTCTCGTTGTGGGTGAGCGACACGGCGCCCATCGTGCGGCCGTGGAAGCCGCCCTCGATCGCCACGAAACTGGTGCGGTGCGGGGTGCCGCGCACGTGCATGGCCTTGCGCGCAAGCTTGAGCGCGCACTCCATGGCCTCGGTGCCGCTGTTGGTGAAGAACGCGGCACCCATGCCCGTCAGGCGGCACAGGCGGGTGGCAACGGCCTCGGTGTAGGGGTGGCGGAACAGGTTGCTCAGGTGCACGACCTTGCCGACCTGGTCGCGCAGCGCGGCCACCAGCTCGGGGTCCGCGTGCCCCAGCGCCGACACGGCGATGCCCGCGAGGAAGTCGAGGAACTGCTTGCCGTCCTCGGTCACCAGGACCGCACCGCAACCGGAGGTGAACACCTCAGGCATGCGTGCGTACGTCTTCATCACGCCCTCATCCACGAGCCACCTCCACCGTGCGGAACGAGGTCCCGCTGTTCTGGCGCAGTGCTGCGAGCACGGCATCCTGTGCCCCCGCAGGAGCGATCTTGACCAGTGCCTGCGGGTTCTCCCGCGCGGCCATCCACGCGGCCTCGAGCTTGGGCAGCATGCCGCCCTTCGCCACGCCCGTCCGCACCAGTTCGGCCGACGACTCGGGCGTGAGGTGTGGGATCCGCTGCCGCGAGCCGTCCAGCACACCCTCGACGTCGGTGAGGAACAGCAGGGCGTCGCAGCACAGGGCCTTGCACAGCGGGCCTGCCGCGTGGTCGGCATTGAGGTTGTAGAACGGGTCTCCGGCGGGGCTGCGGATGCCGGGCGCCACCGTCGCGATCACGGGCACGTAGCCGGCCGCGAGCAGCGAGTGCACCAGCTGGGGCCGGACGGTGTCGACCGCGCCCACGTAGCCGAGGTCGGCGCCCTCGCGCTCCAGTTTGCGCGCAGTGAAGGTTGCCCCGTCGGCACCGCTCAGCCCCACGGCCTGCACGCCTGCCTGCTGCAGTGCGGCAACGAGGGTTCGGTTCACCTGGCCGCCCAGCACCATGAGCACCACCTCTGCGGTGGCCGCGTCCGTGACGCGCAAGCCGTCGACGTACTGTTCCTGCAGGTTGAGCGCACGGGTGACCGTGCGGATCTGGTTGCCGCCGCCGTGCACGACCACGACCTCGTGGCCCTCGGAGCGGGCGCGCGCGATGGCTGCACACAGCTGGGCGCGAGGCTCCGGTTGTTCGAGCTGGGCGCCGCCGATCTTGACGAGGATCCTCACTGCAGTCCCTCCGCCTCCGCGAGGCCGAGCATCAGGTTCATGTTCTGGATGGCCTGCCCCGACGCACCCTTGAGCAGGTTGTCGATGGCGCTCACGACGACCACCTGGCTGCCGCACGCGGCGACCGCCATGTGGCACTGGTTGGTGTGCTGCACCCAGCGCAGCTCCGGCATGCCCTTGCCGTAGACCTTCACGAAGCGCTCGCCGTCGTAGCGGCTGCGCAGCGCCTCGCGGATCGTGTCCGCCGTGTGGCCGCGCGCCGGCGTGACGTAGATCGTCGACAGGATGCCGCGGAACACCGGCAGCAGGTGCGGCACGAACACGATCCGGTCCGTGCCCGCGCCCTGGTGGATCTCGGGCGTGTGGCGGTGGTTGCCGACGCCATAGGCACAGAATGTCTCGTGCACGGCGCCGAAGATGGTGCGGTCAGTGGGCGACTTGCCTGCGCCCGACACGCCGCTCTTGGCGTCGGCGATGATGGGCGCCGTGGCGTCGACCATGCCACCCTGCAGCAGCGGCAACAACGGCAGCAGGATCGAGGTCGGGTAGCAGCCCGGGTTGGCGAGCAGCGAGCACCCTGCCACGGCATCGCGTGCGTGCTCGGTCAGCCCGTAGACGGCCTGCGCCAGCAGGTCGGGCGCCGGGTGCGGGCTGCCGTAGGTCCTTGCGTAGGTCTGCGGGTCGCGCAGGCGGAAGTCTGCACTGAGGTCGACGACCTTGCGGCCCATGGCAAGCGCAGCCTTGGCGAGTTCGCTCGCGGCACCGTGCGGCGTGCACAGGAACACGCCGTCGACCGAGCGCAGGCGTTCCACGTCGAGCGGGTCGATGGGGTCCTCGCCCGGGTGGGCGGCCGGTTCGGGTGTGGCTCCCGCACGTGCGGTCATCACCACGCTCGCCTCGAGGTGGGGATGGCGGTGGAGCCAGTGGAGGAGTTCGCGCCCGGTGTAGCCCGAGGCGCCGACGATGGCGGCCTTCTTCTTCACGTTTGGTTGTTCCCCTGCGCGCCCATGGCCTTCAGGGCCAGCAGCCGGCGCACGATCGAACGCGCCTTGCCGGTGTCGGTGCAGACGGCGAGCACGGTGTCGTCGCCAGCGATGGTCCCCACCATGCCGTCTGGTGGTGTGCGGTCGAGCGCCAACGCCATGGGGGACGCACCGCTGGGCGGCGTCCTGACGACCACCAGGTTCTGGGCCGCCACCGCACTCAGCAACCACGCGTGCACGGCATGCCACAGGCTGCTGCCAGAGGTCTCCGGGGTCGGGGCGCCAGTGGGGAGTTCGTAGCCCTCGGGGCCCTTC
Source organism: Planctomycetota bacterium (assembly GCA_041178545.1). Classification (GTDB taxonomy): domain Bacteria; phylum Planctomycetota; class UBA1135; order UBA1135; family UBA2386; genus JBEATZ01. Next base: position 46,659 of record JBEGVB010000059.1, on the reverse strand, counting down.
ACCACGCCGAGGTCGCGCAGGTCGCGCGACAGCGTTGCCTGGTTCACGGCAAAGCCTTCGGCCTCAAGCAGTTGCTGCAGCTCGGCCTGGTTGCGCACGCGCTCCCGGCCGATGCACGCGAGGATGCGCTCGCGGCGGCTGTCACGGGTCTGGGAGGGGGAGGGCCGAACTTGCATACTTATGCAGAAGGGGCGCATGAATATGCATTGCGCCGGGGAATGCAAGGGCCATGTCGACGATTCCGGCCGGTGCGGTGGCCCCTCGCGCCCCGCAGCGAGGGGTATGCTCCTGCGCACCCCATGAAAGCCCTCCCCCTGCTGGTCCTCCTCGCCGCGGCGCCCGCGGCCCTCGTCGCACAGTCGCCGATCGAGTCCACGTTCCGCGGCGGCCTCGTGATCTCCAACCCGGCCCCGGCGGCAGCCACGATGTACTTCGACATCGACGTGATCAGCCCGACCGGGATCATCATCGACCGGTTCGACATCAACACGAACGCACCCGCGGGCTCGAGTGGCACCTTTGCCGTGTACGTCACCGCCGTGGGCGGCACCGCCAACGGCTTCCAGACCAATGCAGCGGCGTGGACGCTGGTCAACACCCAGCAGGTGACCGCCGCCGGCGCACGCACCCAGGTCCTGCTCACCAACCCGGTCCCGCTCGCCTTCGGCCGCTACGGGATCGCCATGCACCACGTGAGCCTCAACCCGGTCTACACCAACCCGAACACGGCACCGGTGCTGCCGCTCACCTTCACCAACGCCGACCTCACGCTCGACTTCACCTTCGGCCGCTCGCGCACCTCGCTCACCACCGACCCCTTCGGCGGCACGGCGGCGGGCAACTCGCCGCGCATGGCCAACGTGGCCGTGCACTACACGACTGCCTCGGTGTCCGCGGACTTCACCGCCACGCCCACGCGCGGAGCCTCGCCGCTCACGGTCCAGTTCCGCAGCCGTGCTGCATCGTCCAACCCGGGTGGCATCACGGCATACGTGTGGGACTTCGACGGGGACGGCATCCCCGACGGCAACGGTGCCAACCCGACTTGGGTCTACACCAACTGCGGCAACTACACGGTCTCGATGACCGTCATCGACTCGGTTGCGCCGACGCAGGTCACCAAGACCAACTACATCCAGACCGACATCGTGGTGCCCTCGTTCACCTACGCGCTGGTCGCGCCCAACACGCTCCAGTTCACCGACACCTCTTCACCCACGCCCACGACCTGGGACTGGGACCTGGACGGTGACGGCATCACCGACTCGACGCTGCAGAACCCCGTGTTCGCGTACACGACCCAGCCGCCCTTCGGCGAGGTCAACGCTCGCCTGACGGCAGGCCGCGCCTGCCAGCCCACGGCCACCACACAGCGCTACATCGCCATCAGCAATGCGCTGCAGACCGCGTTCGGCGGCGGCCTCGTCATCGCCGCCACCTCGACCGGCGGCGCCAACTTCGTCGACGTGAACGTGACCAACCCGCAGGGCATCTCGGTGTCCTCGATGCACATCAACAGCGCCGTGCCCGTGGGCAGCCCGGTGACCGTCGACGTCTACGTGGCCCAGGGCGGTTACACCGGCAAGCAGGCCGACATCAACCAGTGGCGCCAGGTCGCCAACGTCGTGGCCACCTCGCGCGGCACCAACGGCCGCACGTTCGTCCAGTTCCAGCCGTCGATCTACCTGCCTGCCGGCACGCACGGCCTGTGCGTCCGCCAGACGGGTGCCTCGCCGGTCTACTCCAACCTCGGCCAGGTGGTCACGGTCACCAACAGCGACCTCAGCGTGACCGGCGGGCTCACCATGGCCGAGCCGGTGTTCGCCACCGGCACCCAGTACACCCCGCGCATGTGGAACGGCGTGATCAACTACTCGACCTGCTCGCTCACCAGCGACGCTGGCTACGGGTTCTTTGCCGCCGGCTGCGCGGGCGCCAACGGCGTGCCCGGCAACGGTGCATCCAGCCTGCCGCGCATCGGCAACGCGATGAACGTCACCTTCACCAACCTGCCGGTGAACGCGGCCATCGTGGCGCTGGGATTCAGCCGCACGTCCTCGGCATTCGGCCCGCTGCCCCTCGACCTCACGCTGTTCGGCGCACCCGGTTGCTTTGGCAACGTGAGCCCGGACGCGACCAACCTCATCGTGGGCCTGGGCGGGCGCGCCAACTGGACGCTCACCATCCCGGCCTCGGCCAGCCTGCTGTGCACGCAGTTCTACTCGCAGGCATTCGTTGCCGACCCGGTCGCCAACCTGCTCGGCTTCGTCACCTCCGACGCGGCGGCTGCGATCATCGGTCAGTGAGCGCAGGCGCTGCAGGGGGCGCGCAGCAAGCGGGTGTGGCGGCAGCGGCTGCCGCGCCCGCGCCGCTCGGCAGTCGCGTGGCGCGCTGGACGTCGGTCGCCGTTGCGGCCTACCTCGGCGTTGCCGCCACCGTTGTGATCGCGTTCGGGATCGTGGAGTTCGTGACGGTCCAGCACGACCGCGAGCAGGGTCGCGAGGTGCTCGACTTCAGCGACCTGTTCCTCACGGTGGGAGGCCTGCTCGGCGTTGCCGCCTGTGCCTACTGCGCGCTCGGCATCTTCCATCCGCGCTGGCCGCTCGCGTGCACCGTCCTGGGTGCGCTGCCGCTCACCGGGTACGGGGGGTACCAGTGGGCACGGCTGGTGCGCACGGACGGCAATGCCGGCTGGTCGACGGGCTTCTTGCTGATGGAGGCCCTGAAGCTCGGCGTCCCGCTGGCGCTCTATGCCTGGTCGCTCGTCACGCTGCTGCGCACGCAGCGTTCGGTCAGCGCCTGCCGCTGAGCCGGTACCAGAGCATCCCGAGGTGCTCGTGCAGTGCGAGCGACGAGTCGCGCATGCCCGACCAGCTGGGCTTGAGGCTGCGCAGGTCCTCCCACGCGGGTCCGCGGAACGCCGTGGGGGCGGCAACGACCTCGAGTCCCTGCGCGCGGAAGCAGTGCAGCGCACGCGGCATGTGGAAGGCATGGGTCACCAGCAGGATGCGCCGCACCCCTGCCTCCCGCAGCAGGTCCGCGCTGAAGCGGGCGTTCTCCCAGGTGTCGGCGGAGCGGTTCTCGCGCCAGCGCACCGTGGCGCCGAGTTCCTGCTCCATCGTGCGCGCCATGGACTCGGCAATGGGCTCCACGTCGCGCGCAGGTACGCCGCCACTGGTGAGCACCGGCAGCCCGGTGCGGCGGTGGAGTGCTGCGGCATAACGCACGCGTTGCAGCGTGAAGCGCCCCACGGTCGGCCCGCCGAACTCGGCACCCGCCGTGTCGGACTCGGCGCTCACCACCACGATCGCCTCCGCAGCAGGCAGCGGGCCCTCGGCCGGCAACGCTGCATCGTGCTGCAGCGTCGCCATGAGCGTGCCACCGGTCACCGGCAGTGACAGCACCAGCAGCAAGAGTGCGCCGGCCCATGCGAACAGGCTCCCGACGCGAGGCATCCAGCGCCGCAGTGCGAGCCCCAGCAGCACGAGTGCCGTGCCGTTGAGCGGGGGCAGCAAGAGTGCCTCGAGCAGCGGTTTCACGGCGACGACTGTGCGCGAACGACCCCACCAACGCAAACGGGCGCCCGACCCGCAGGGGTCGCGCGCCCGCGTTCCCGGGCAGGGCCCGGGTCCCCTGTCCTCACTTGGCGGGCTTGGCGTCCTGCTTGGCCTCGCCGCCCAGGTGCACCTTCACGTCGGCATTCAGCACGTGCTTGCCCCAGCTCAGCGAGAGCTCGGCCTGCTTGCTGTCGCCCTTGATCTCCATCGTCATCTTCTCGACGACCTTGTCGAGCTTGTCCTTGTGCATGGTGAGCGGGACCTTGTGGTCGACCTTCCACGTGTCGGGCATGAAGGGCATGGTGCCGTCCTTCATGGCCTTGGCCGAGTCGAGGAACACGAGGTGGAAGCCGCCCTTGGCGTCGACCTCGAGCCCGCAGAACCAGCTGCCGGCAGGCAACTCGGCCCCGCCGATGGTGAGCTTCATGCTGTTGTCGAAGGTCGTCCACCAGTCCTTGCCGAGGCGGTGCATCTTGCCGCTGAGGGTGCCGAGCATCGCGTTGTACTCGTCGCGCCACACCGGCTGGCCGTGGCTGAGGGAGATGCCGCCCTCGGGCTTGTCGGAGAAGAAGATCATCGTGCTGGCTGCGCGCTCGCCCTTGCCGCCGAAGACCTTGACGTCCTGGGCGAGGGTGGGGAGGGCGAGGGCCGCGAGGGCGAGAACGGGGAGCATGCGCTTCATGGGGGGTCCTTGGGTTCCTTGGTTTGCTGCGGCCGAGGTTAGGACTGCGCATGGGCAGTCACAAGCAGCCGTGGTTCGTACTCAGGCCCGCAGGACCTCGTCGAGTCGGCCGAGGAAGGCCTCGACGTCGGCGCGCGAGTGGTAGTGGAGCAGGCCCACGCGCAGGACGCCGTGCGGCTCCAGCCCGAGGGCCTGCGAGAGGTTGAGTGCGTAGCTGTTGCCGGACCAACAGAACACGCCTGCGGCGGCAAGGCGCTGCGCGAGCACGGCTGGCGGCACCGACGAATGGGTGAACGAGAAGGTCGCCGCACGTGCGTGGGCGCGCGCGGGGTCCGCGATGCCGACGACGCGCAGGCCTGGGACCCTTGCCAGGCCCGCGAGCATCGTCCGCGCCAGGTCCAGTTCGTGTGCGGCCACGGCAGCAAACGCCGTGTCCAGCCGTGCTCCCATCGAGCCGGTGCTCCCCAGCGAGGCAAGGTACTCGACCGCTGCCAGCGTGCCGGCGATGCAGGCGAAGTTGGCGGTGCCCTGCTGCCAGCGCTCGGGGCCGTGGTCATCGGCCGGGCGGACCTTGTAGGGGGTGAACTGTTCCAGCAGCTCGCGCCTGCCCCACAGGATGCCCACGTGGGGGCCGAAGAACTTGTAGGCCGAGCACGCGAGGAAGTCGCAGCCGACCCTCGCCACGTCGGTGCGGAAGTGGGGTGCCCAGTGCACCGCGTCCACGAAGCTCAGTGCACCCACGCTGCGGGCCATGGCGCACACGCGCGCCACGTCGTGCACGGTGCCGCTGAGGTTGGAGCACGCACCCACTGCGACGAGGCGCGTGTGCGACGAGAGCATGGCAGCGAGTGCATCGAGGTCGAGTGCCGCCTCGTGCGGCGCCAGCGGCACGGTGCGGACCGTCGCACCGGCATCCCGGGCGGCAAGCACCCACGGTGTCACGTTGGCATCGTGGTCCGATGCCGTCACCACGACCTCGTCGCCGGGACCCCAGGTCCGCGCCAGCGCGCGCGACAGCTGGAACGTGAGCGTGGTCATGTTGGGGCCGAACACCACCTCATCGGCTGCACCGCCCACGAAGACGCCGCAGGCTTCGCGCGCCTGCGCGACCATCGCGTCGGTCTCGACCGAGGTGGCGAACGTGCCGCCGTGGTTGGCGTTGTGGTGCAGCATCCAGTCGCGCACTGCATCGGCGACCGACTGCGGCACCTGGCTGCCCGCGGGCCCGTCGAGGAACAGGACCGGGCGGCCGCCGACCTCGCGCCGGAGGCCCGGGAACCGGGAGCGCACCGACGCGATGTCGAGCCCGCTCACGAGCAGAGTGCCTGCAGCATGGCCACCAGCGGCCTGCCGGTGGGGCGGCCGTGCTGCCAGTCGCCACCCTCGGTGGCGCTGCCACCGATGTCGACATGCGTGAAGGGCAGCGGCTGCTTCGCGTCGGCGCCGTGGGCCGTGAGGCCCGCGGCGATGGCGAGGAACGCCATCGGGAACTGGTGGCCGCGGGCGGTGCCCGAGCTCGGCAGGTTGTTGCAGGACAGCACGTCGTCGGCCTTGCTGCGAGGCTGCACGAAGTCGTAGTCCTCGCGCCGCAGGCGGGAGACCTCGAACGGGTCGCCCCAGGCGTCGCCCATGGCGGACAGCATGGTGGAGACCGAGTGTGCTGCAGCCGGCCCGTTGTCGAGGGCGATGTTGTAGGGGCCGACGGCGCGGCCGGCGTGGCCGGTGAGCGTGGCCACCGAGAACAGCATGGGGTGCTTCTCCTTCAGCGCGCGCACGCGCAGCTGGGAGAGCAGGTCGGCGAGCACGAGACGGCCTTCGGCATCGGTGTTGCCGATGCGCACCCGCACGCCCGCGTGGCTCGTGATGATCTCGTCGGTGACGAAGGACTCGGCGCCGATGCTGTTGCGCACCACGCCCAGCTCGGCAACCAGCTTCACGGGCAGGCCCAGCTTCGCCGCGGTCCACACGAGACCGGCGACGGCCGCCGCGCCGCCCTTGTCGCGGCTCATGCCTGCCATCACGCCGCCCGTCTTCAGGTCGGCGCCGCCGGTGTCGTAGGTGAGACCCTTGCCCGCCAGCAGCAGCGTGCGCGCGGCCTTGCCCTTGGGGGAGTACTCGAGCCGCACGACGCACGGGCGATGGCGTGCCACCTCGAGCGAGGCCCGCGCCACGGCGCTGAGCAGCGGGTAGCCCTTCTGCAGCACGGCAGGCGTGTCGACCACGGTGACCTTGACGGGCAGGCCGCGGAACGCCTGCTTCACGTACGCGGCGAACTTTGGCGGCGCCATGCGCTCGGGCTCGGTGCCGCACAGGTCCTTGGCGAGCCGCAGCCCGCCGTCCACGGCCGCGACCCAGGTGGCGTCCGCAGGGGTGAACGTGCCACCGAGCGCGCCGATGCCCACGCGTTCGACCGGTTCTGCGGCCTTCTCGCCCAGCGCCTCGCGCGCCTCGAGCGGCTCCCACAGCGCGCCCAGGGCCGCGAGTGCGGCCACCCGGGGTGCATGGCTGTGGCGCGGGTCCGTCGGCGGAGCCTGCACCAGCAGTGCGATGCGCCTCGCGCCGGCATCGCGCGCCCGGCGGATGCCCCTGGCCGCAGCGTCCGCAAAGCGGCGCACGTCGTCTTGGTCGCGCCCGACCGGTCCGGTGGGGGCCACCACCAGCCGTCCCCCCGAGACCTTGGGCGCGGGCAGCAGCGAGAGGGTGGTCTCGAAGCGGCTGTCCACGGCCCTGCCTGCGGCAATCGCGTCGCGGAACAGGTCCAGGTCGAGGGTCTTCAGGTCGTGGACGACGGCAACCGTGGCGTCGAAGTCGCCGCCGGCCGCGCATGCCTTGGCGGCATCGTCGATGGCGTGGATCGTGGTCATGGGGCGACGATGGTGGCGGCTTGCGCGCGGGGCGGCAAGTGCGAGCCCCTTGATCCCGGCTGGCGATCCCGGCGCGCGACACGGGCACGCCTGCTGCTAGGATCCGCGCCCACGGCCGCACGGCGGCAAACGATCCCTCCACCAAGCCATGAACCGATCCCACGCCCTGTTGTTCCTTGCCCTGTTGCCCGTCACCCTGCTGACCGCCCAGCAGGCACCGGCTCCCGCTGCCACCGAGAAGCTCGGCTGGGACGACCTGCGCAAGCCGATCCGCTGGACGGTGCCCGGTCCGGCGGTGGCTTGGGCATGGGACGGGGTGCACGTCGAGTTCGTCGACAACGGCACCAAGCGGTGGTTCCACCCCGGCACCAAGGAGGTGGTGGAGCCAAGGAAGCAGCCTGCGGCGGAAGGGCAGGAGAAGGCGGCACCGGGCGCGCCCCGGCGCGCCTCCCTGCGCAACGGCAAGCTCGTGTTCGGTGGTGGCCGTGGCGCCGCGGCCGAGACCGTGGAACTCGTGCCGGTGAAGGGGCGCGTGGAGGAGGTGCACGTGAGTCCCGACGCGAGCGGCGTCGCCTACGTGGAGGACCAGAACCTCGTGCTGGTGGACGTGGCCAGCAAGGAACGTTGGCAGGTGACCGAGGACGGCTCCAGCGAACTGCTGCACGGCGTGCTCGACTGGGTGTACCAGGAGGAGATCTACGGCCGCGGGGACTTCCAGGGCCACTGGTGGAGCCCCGACTCCCGCAAGGTCGCGTTCCTCACGCTCGACGAGTCCCAGGTGCGCGAGTTCACGGTGGTGAACCACGTGCCCAACGGGTTCCTCACCAAGGAGCGCAGCGTCGAGCCCGAGGTCACCAACTACCCGAAGGCAGGCGACCCCAACCCGTTCGCCCGCATGTCGGTCGCGCACGTGAAGGAGCGCACCGTCACCAAGGTGGACATGAGCGGCTTCCCCGAGGACTGCCTCGTGATGCGCGTGGACTGGACGCCGGACGGGTCGCTGATGCTGATGACGGTGCAGGACCGCATCCAGACGTGGGCAAGGCTCTGCGCCGTGGACCCTGCCACCGGCAAGCCGGTCACGTGGGTCGAGGAGACCTCCGACACGTGGGTCAACCGTCCGGAGTCGCCCCGCTGGCTCGCCGACGGCTCGTTCCTGTGGCTGAGCGAGCGCAGCGGCTTCAACCACCTCTACCACTACGTGCGCGAGGGGGACGGCGTGAAGCTGGCCTCGACCGTCACCAGCGGCGAGTGGCAGGTGCGCGCAGTCGAGCATGTCGACGAGGCGAAGAAGCTGGTCTGGTTCGAGGGCACGAGGGACGGGGCCACCGGCCGCAACCTGTACCGCGTCGGTTTCGACGGCTCGGGGCTCGTGCGCCTGACGCAGGGCGCGGGCACGCATGCCGTGGACTGGGACAAGGACCGCACGTTCTTCCTCGACCGCGTCTCGGCGATGGACGCGCTGCCCGCAGTGCACGTGGTGGACGGCAGGGACGGGACGGTCGTGCGTGCGGACCTGAGCAAGGCAACGATGGGCGACGGTGCCGCGAAGCACGGGTTCCTGCCGCGCGAGCGGGTGAGCATCCGCACGCGCGACGGCATCGAGCTCGACGCCTCGGTGCAGCTGCCGCGAGGCTTCGACCCGGCGCGGAAGTGGCCGGTGTTCCTGCCCACGTACTCGGGCCCCGACGCGCCGACCGTGCGCGACAGCTGGTCCGCGAGCACATACAACCAGCTGCTGGGCCACGAGGGCCTCATCGTGCTGCAGGTCAACGTGCGCTCGGCGAGCAACCGCGGCCAGAAGTACACGGGCGCCTGCTACAAGCAGCTCGGCGTGGTGGAACTGCGCGACCTCGAGGATGCCGTCGACTGGGTGGTGCAGAACCGCAGCGGTGACCCCGACAAGGTGGCGATCCAGGGCTGGAGCTACGGCGGCTTCATGGCTGCCTACGCACTCACCAACAGCACGAAGTTCTCACTCGGGTTCGCAGGTGCAGGCGTCTACGACTGGCGCCTCTACGACACGATCTACACCGAGCGCTACATGCGCACGCCGCAGGAGAACGCCAAGGGCTACGAGGCGACCTCGGTGATCCGCAATGCGAAGAACCTCAACCCCAAGGCGCACCTGGTCCTCGTCCACGGCACCATGGACGACAACGTGCACCTGCAGAACGCCATGCAGCTGCTGTGGGCGCTGCAGACCGCGGGCAAGCAGAACTTCGAGGTCATGTTCTACCCGCGCTCGCGGCACGGCCTGACCCAGGAGGTCGGCGGCCACCACCGCGAGTTCGAGTGGCGCGCCCTGCAGCGCTGGCTCGGCAAGCCCTGAAGCAGCAGGCCCTGAAGCAGCAGGCCCTGAGCCAGCAGGCCCTGCAGCGGCGGGTCCCGACCCGGTGCGCGAGCGGGCGGCTCAGGCCTCGGGCGAGCCGCCGTGGCACGCCCGTCCGGGCAGGCACGCGCCCGGGTTGACCACCTCGTCGTCGGGTCCCACGACGCCGCAGGTCAGCGCGCACCAGTAGTAGCCGTCGCCGGGCCACTTGCGCTCCGTGGAGACGCGGTCGTCCATCGAGTGGGTCAGCAACTGCTTCATCAGCAGGTGGGGGCACAGGCCGCGGGGGACCAGGTCGTTGTGCGTGGTGGGACGTGGGGTCGTCATGGCATCACCTCGTGCAATCGTGCAGCGCCTCGCGCAGCACGGCCTTGCCTACCGGCACCTTGTACTGGTTGTGGGCGAGCGGTGCCGCGTCGGCATACGCGGCATCGGCCACCTCGAGGAAGAGCGCATCGGTTGGTTCCTTGCCGACGAGCAGCTGGGCTGCCCCGGGACAGGCAATCGGGACCGGCGCCACTGCACCGAGCACGATGCGCGCCTCGCGCACCACCTTGCCCTCCATGCGCACCCACACGGCGGCCGAGGTGGTGGACCAGTCGAAGGCCGCCTTCTCGCGCGATTCCTGGTACGCGGACCGCGATCCTTCGGGTTGCACCGGGACGTGGACAGCCGTCACGACCTCGCCCGGCTGCAGCGTGTGCTCCTCGGCGAGCGCCTTGGGCTCGGCGGGGAACAGCGCAGTGAGCGGGCGGCGCGTGGTGCGGTCGCCGAGCTGGGTGGTGTACTCGGCGCCGAGTGCGAGCAGTGCAGGGGCCAGGTTGGACGGGTGGACGCGCACGCAGTCCTGGTAGCCCATCACCGCGTGGTAGCGGTTCTCGCCGGTCATGGCGAGGCAGGCAGGGCCCTTCTTCCCGTGCAGGCAGCCGAAGGCTGCGCTGCGCAGGTACCAGCACCGCGCCAGCTGCAGCAGGTTGCCTGCCACGGTCGCGCGGTTGCGCACCTGTGGCGATGCGGTGCCTGCTGCTGCCTGCCGGAGTGCCTGCAGCGCGGGCGTCGCGAAGAGCGGGTCGAGCTCCAACCTGGCGACGGTCACCAGGGCGCCGATGTCGAGGGCGCCGGTGGCCGTGCTGCGCAACTGGCCGAGCTCGGCCCGCAGCGGCTGCAGGTTGACGAGTTCCTGCGGGTTGTCGATGCGCTCCTTGAGGCGGTCGAGCACGTCGATGCCGCCGGCCTTGACCAGGCTCTGCGGCTTCGCTGCGCACGCCGAGGCTTCCGCCGCGCTGCGCGGCACCACCAGGGTGAAAGGCTTCATGGTCACGATCCCCTCCGTTGCGCGAGTGCGGCAAGCACCTTGTCGGGAGTGATGGGCAGGTGTCGCAGTGCGACACCCGTTGCGTTGAACACCGCGTTGGCGATGGCTGCAGGCGCGGCCACCGAGGGCGGTTCGCCGACGCCAGCTGCCCCCGTGTTCGTGTGGCCGTTGGCCACGGTCACCATCACGGCTTCCATCTCGGGCATGTCGGCGGCACCCGGCACCTTGTAGCGCAGGAAGTCGCCGTTGAGGACGCGGCCCGACCTGCGGTCGAGGATGCGCTGCTCGTGCAGCGCGTAGCCCATCCCCTGGATCATCGCCCCGAGCACCTGGCTCTCGGCCAGCTTCCTCGCGATGACCAGGCCGCAGTCCTGGATCGCCAGCATGCGCGTGACGCGCACGATCCCGGTCCAGCTGTCCACCAGCACCTCGGCGAACTGGCAGCCGCACACGCCCTGGTTGAAGGCGGTGCCGTGGTTGGGGAAGCGCTGGCCGCGCGCCTCGACGGGGTTTGGGCCGATGGCCTTGCAGGCGTCGTCGAAGCTGATCTGTCGGTCGCCCGCACCCACCTTGCCGTTGGCGAACACGATTTCGTTCGCGGGCACCCCGAGTCGTTTGACCAGCAGCCCGGCAAGTTGTTGCTTCGCGAGCCACGCGGCGTGGCGCACGGCAGGCGACAGGCTGGGCGTGACGGTGGACCCGCCGGCTGCGGGGCCCGACGGGTCGCGGGTGTCGCCCACGGCCACGCGCACGCGCTCGACGGGGATGCCCAGTTCCTCCGCGGTCAGCAGGGCCATCACGGTCTTGAGTCCGGTGCCGATGTCCTGTGCGCCGCTGCGCGTCTCCACCGTGCCGTCCTGGTGGATGCGGCAGGTGATGCCGTGCGCCGGGCGACCGGGCGATCCCATGCCGCCCCAGCGGGCCGAGGCGCAGCCGACACCACGGAGCCAGCGCGGGTCGTCGCCCTGCATGGGGGAGCCCGGCTGCGGGTTTCGCGAGTCCTTCCAGCGGAAGCGCTCGGCGCCCTGCTGCCACTGCTCGGAGCGGATGACCTGCGGGTCGTTGCGGCGCCGGACCTCCAGCGGGTCGAGCCCTGCCTTCACGGCCAGTTCGTCGAGGAACAGCTCGCCGGCGAAGTAGCCCTGCGGCCACCCCGGTGCACGCATCGCGCGGGCCGGGTCGGTGTCGGCAGGCAGGTCCTTGTGGCTCGAACGGCGCTGCGCGTTGTCAAGGTAGTGCTGTGGGAAGGTGACGCCGCCGCCGGAGCCGTTGAATCCCGTGCCGCCGAAGCTGCGCCAGTCCCATGCGATGAGCGTCCCGTCCGCTGCCAGGCCGCCGCGCACCTGCATGAGCGCGGCCGGTCGGTTGCCCGTGCAGGTGTGTTCCTCGAAGCGGTCGAGCATCAGCTTGACCGGGGCATTGGCCTCGCGCGCCAGTGCGCACACTGCATAGCCCTCGCGCCCGGATGTGAACTTGCTGCCGAAGCCGCCGCCCACGTACTCGGCGATCACGGTGACGTTGCCGACCTCGTAGCCGCGCGCCTTCATCGCCTGGCCCAGCTCGTTGCGCACGCCAAACGTGGCCTGCGTCGAGCACCAGACCGTCAGGTCGTTGCCGTCCCAGCGGGCCACGGCACCGTGGCTCTCCAGCGAGCTGTGGGTCTGCACCTCGGTGCGGTAGGTCGCGTCGTGCACGACGGCAGCGCCTGCCATGGCGTCGTCGATGCCCTCGTGGGCGGGCCACGGGTCGGTCACGTGGCCGGTGTCGTCGCGCACCGGGGCCTCAGGGTGCTCGAGGTACTCGACGTTGTGTGCCTCGGCCTCGTACTCGGCCACCATGGCGTCGAGCGCATCGCGGGCCTGCTCCAGCGTGGCTGCGGCCACGGCGGCGATCTCGTCGCCCACGAACCGGACCCGTGCACCGTCATCCTTGAGCCGCACCACCGCACTGACGCCGGGCATGGCGCGCGCCGCCTCGAACTGCAGCCGCACCAGTTTGCCGCGCGCCACGGGGCTGCGGAGCACGAGTGCCCGCTGCATGCCGGGCAGTTGCACGTCCCACGTGTACTTCGCGCGGCCCGTTGCCTTGGCGAGGCCGTCGATGCGGTCAGCATCGCTGCCGACCACCGCGAACTTGGTGTCCAGGTCCCAGGACGGGGCGTCGCCCTCGGCCACGGTGACCTTGCGTTTCTCGGCATGGCTGCCGAACCCGATGCGCAGCTCGACTTCGCCGTTCACTTGCCACCGCCCTGCGCCGTGCGCTGGATGGCCTCGAACACGCGGCCGTAGGTGCCACAGCGGCACACGTTGCCGGACAGGTCGCGCCGCATCTGCTCCACCGTGGGGGCTGCATTGCGCCGCAGGCACGCGTAGCTGGCCATCACCATCCCGGGGGTGCAGAAGCCGCACTGCAGTGCGTCGCACGCGACGAAGTTGCGCACCAGCGGGTGCACGGTGCCATCCGCGCTCAGCTGCTCGACGGTGGTGATGTCGCTGCCAACGGCGTCCATGGCGAGGAGCATGCAGGACTTCGTCACCTCCCCGTCCACCAGCACGGTGCAGGCGCCACAGGCCCCTCGGTCGCACACCTTCTTGGCGCCCGTGAGGCCGGCACGCTCGCGGATCGCGTCGAGCAGCGTGGTGCGGGTCTCGACGGTCAACTTGGTCGGTGTGCCGTTGATCCGCAGCTCGACCTCGTGCTCGCCGGGGCCGAACCGCTTGGGCTCGTCCGCCCCGACGGTCGTGTTCGCAGCGGCGGCTCCAGCTGCACCGCCGGTTGCCACGGCGGCGACGGATGCTCCCTTGAGGAAACTGCGGCGGGAGAACCCGCGGGTCGCGTCGTCAGGTGGGACACTCATGGATTCGACTCCTCGTGCGACGGAAGGTGCGTGAGCGTAGCCGTCGACCCGCGCGAAGCCATGCGTCCCGTGCCCCGTTCAGCGCGGCGACTCGCTCGTGTGGTCGTGCAGGACCACGACGCGGCCTGCCTGGCGGGCGAGGACCAGCGAGAACCACCCCGAGGAAGGGTCCTTGCGCTCCAGCTCGTAGCGACCCAGCAGCAGCGCATGGCCGTCACCGAGGTCCCGGTGGTCCACCACGGAGAACCGCAGGGTGCCTCGCGCCTCGGCCGTGGGGTAACGCTGCTGGTAGCGGGCCAGCAGGTCCGCACGCCCGCGCGTCAGGCCGGCCCCCCCCAAGAACGTGAGCTCGGGCCCGTCCCAGTAGCCTGACACGAAGCCGGGGAGGTCGCCGCGGTTCCAGCACTCGGCCTGTGCCGTCAGCACGGCCTCGGCCTCGGCGCGTTGGATCGGTGCCGTGCCGCAGGCAGCGGTCAGGACGGGCAGGAGGGACAAGACGAAGCGGGAGTGGCTGCGCATGGCTGCAGGCAACCGGTTGTGCGCTCCCGGTGCAAGCGCGCGGGAGCCGCGGTCACTTGTCGCCCCTGGCGCGGGCGAGTTCGTACGCGGCAAGCTGCCGGAGCCAGACGGCGAGGGCGACCATCTGTTCCTGCGCCCGCGTGCGCAGGTCCGTGGCCGCGGGGTCCTCGCGCAGCGCCTGGTCGATGCCCTCCAGCAGGGTGCTGCGGTCGCCTGCCTCGGCTAGCACCTTGGCAAACGCATCCACGTCGTAGCCGGTGCGTGCCCACAGGTAGTGGCACCTGCCGATCAGCGGCGTGTACGTCGGGTCCACGGGCGGCTTGGCGCTCACGAACGTGGCGGCAGCCACCTCCCGCAGCGTGCGGTACTGGCGGTGTTCGACGGCGGCATCGCGTACCTGCTGGTAGAGCCGGTCGCGTCGGCGGCCGTCCGGGATCGGGCTCACGAAGGACTGGGTCTTCAACACCTTGCGGGCGAAGGCGATGGCGTCCACGTCCGGCACGTCCACCTGTTCGCCCGAGTACCAGGCCTCGTACAAGGTGATGTCCTGGTAAGTGCGACCGTTGAGCTCGGCGTACGCATGGTGGAACCACTCGGCGAGGAGGCGCTGGCGCGGGTCGGTGTCCAGCGCGGCCAGCACCTGTGCCACCGCGTGGTCCGATCCCGGCATCCAGCCGTGCACGAGGTTGGCGAAGCGAAGGTCCTCTGCGCTCGTCTCCCCGAGCCACGCAGGCTTGCCGCTCGCCCAGTCGTACACCACCTCGGCCGTCAGGTCGGGCAGCAGCGTGCGCACGGGGAAGCGTGTGCGGGCACGCTGCCAGTCTGCCGTGCCGGACGCCACCAGCGTGCGGGTGGGGGCGACCGGTGCGTAGACCTTGGGGTCGTGGCCGGCCACCGGCGTGGGGGAGCCGTAGGCGCCCTTGCCCTTGCGACGGCCGCTGATGCGCTGGACCAGTTCGTCGGGCGAGGTCTGGATGCGGCGCTCGAGGTTGCCGAGCACCACGCTGCGTTGTTCCGCCGGCAGCGCCAGGAACGCGGAGACGAGTTCCTTCGCCTCGGGAGGCGGCGGTTCCTGCGGCAGTGCGAGGAACAGGAGGGCAACGACTGCGGCGCCGGGCATCCACGGCATCGTGGCCTTTGGCGGGGTCGCGATCCAGCCCGGGAGCCCGATGAGGGGCCAGGGCGCGGAGCGGGCCCCCAGGACGGAGCGAGCCCCCAGAAAACCGCGGAGCGAGACCCCAGAAAGCCGCGGAGCGAGACCCCAGAAAGAAGGGTGGGCTCTCCACATCGCCCCCGGAGACTCGGGCACCGTGCCTTTGTCTCCGTAGTGGAGAGCCCTGCATTGCCCTGACGCGGGAAACCCGCGCCTGGACGCGCCTCACTACGTTGCGAGCAGGCTGCGGTTACGCGGGTGGTGCGAAAAAAACAGGCAGCTGGTGCGGCAACGCCGGGCTGGGGGCACTCACTCGTGGCGCAGCGCCTCGACCGGGTCCATGTTGGCGGCCCGCCACGCCGGGTAGATGCCGAACACCACGCCCACGAGCGCCGAGATGCCGAAGGCAAGCAGCACGTGGAAGGGCAGCACGACGGTCTGCTGCTTGAAGGCCTCCTCGATCACGTAGGGGATCAGCAGGCCGAGTGCCACCCCGACGACGCCGCCCAGTGCGCTGAGCACCGCGGCCTCGACGAGGAACTGGCTGATGATGTGCTTCTTGCGGGCACCGAGGGCCCGGCGGATGCCGATCTCGCGCGTGCGTTCGGTCACGGTGGCCAGCATCACGTTCATGATGCCGATGCCGCCCACCAGCAGGCTGATGGATGCGATCACCGCCAGCACGATGTTGAACATGCGCTTGGAGGCTTCCTCCTGCCGGAGCAGTTCCAGCGGCACCGTGATCTCCACGTCACCCTGCGGCCGTTGCTCGGGGCGGATCATGTCGCGCAGCAGCGAGGCGACGCCCTCGACCTGCTCGCTGTCACCCAACTTGATCTTCACCTCGTGCAACTCGACGCGCTCGAAGCGGGTCGAGCCGCCGGAGCGGATGATCTGGTCGTCGCCGAACCGCCGCCGCGAGGACGTCATCGGGATGAACGCGCACTCGTCGAGCGTCGTCCCCTGGGGGCCGGCGGCGCGTCCCTGGTACTCGAGGACGCCGACCACACGGAACCGGTCCTCGGTCCCCGCCAGGATGGTCTGGTCCATCGGGTTCTCCAACGGGAACAGCGTGCGTGCCAGGGAGGCGCCCAGCACGCAGATGTTGGCCTGTCGCGCCATGTCCAGCTCGGTGAGCCAGCGGCCCTCCTGGACCTTCATGTTGGTGATGTCGAGGAAGTTCGGTGCCGTGCCGACGATCACCGTCGACTTCCAGTGCTCGCCCCTCGTGACGCCCTTCTGGCTCTCGCGCACGCGCACGACCTGCGCCGTGGGGAGCTGTTCCCGCACCAGGTTCTCGATGCGGTCGGCCTCCTGGTACGTGAGCCCGTAGCTGAGGAAGCTCATCATGCTCGACTGCGTGTTCTGCTGCGTGTCCGGCGGCTTGACGCTGCGGAGCAGCACGTTGGTCACGCCCATGTCGCGGAAGCGCATGAGGGCCTCCTGGCTGGCGCCCTCGCCGACCGCCAGCATCGCGATCACGGATGCGACGCCGAACAGGATGCCTGCGGTGGTGAGCGAGCTGCGCAGCTTGTGCAGCAGCAGGCTCTTCAGGCCGAGGCGCACCGTGCGTGAGAAGTCACCGATCATGCGCTGGCTCCCGCCGGTGCCGTCCGGTTCACCACCACCTGTTCCACCTGTCCGTCCTTGAGCCACACCGTGCAGTCGGCGCGCTCCGCGACCTTCGGGTTGTGCGTCACCACGACGATGGTCATGCCCTCGGCGCGCAACTCGTCGAGCAGGTCGAGGATCTCGCGCTCGGTGTTGCTGTCGAGGTTGCCGGTGGCCTCGTCCGCCAGCAGGAACAGCGGGTCGTTCATCAACGCGCGTGCGATCGCGACGCGCTGCTGCTGGCCGCCCGAGAGCTCCATGGGCTTGTGTTCGAGGCGTCCGCCGAGCCCGACGCGGCTCGCGAGGTGCTCGGCCTTGGCGCGCGACTCGGGACCGATGCGGTTCTGGTAGAAGAGGGGGACCTCGAGGTTCTCCAGCACCGTGAGCTGCGGGATCAGGTTGAAGGACTGGAAGATGAAGCCGATGTCGCGCCCGCGCTTCATGGAGAGTGCGTCGTCGGGCATGCGCGTCACGTCCTCGCCACCCAGCAGGTATGCGCCCTGCGTGGGTCGGTCGAGGCAGCCGAGGATGTTGAGCATCGTGCTCTTGCCCGACCCGGAACGGCCCATGATCGCCACGTAGTCGCCCTTGCGGACCTGCAGCGAGACGCCGTTGAGGGCGCGGACGACGTTCTCGCCCATCTGGTAGTGGCGGTGGACGTCGACGAACTCGGCAATGACCGGACGGTTGTCGCTGGGCTGGGGCATCTGGGGATCCTGGCTCAGTTCCCGCCGCCGGGACCCTGCCCGCCGCCGCCCTGCCCTCCGCCTGCTCCGCCGCCACCCGGGCGCCCGCGGCCCATCGAGGCGCGCATGGCGTCGACGGCTGCCTGTGCAGCAGGGAGGTCGTTCTTGTCCAGCGCCTGCTGCACGGTCTGCAGCGCGGTCTCCATCGCCGCTGCGCGCTCCTCCTGGCCCTGGTCGCGCAGGCGCGTGACCATGCCGCCCATCATCCCGAGCCCAGACTTGAACTGTTCGAGTTCCTCCGGGGTCATCTCGGCGAGCTTCTTGTTGGAGAACATGCCGCCGCGGCGACTGCCGCCCTGGCCCTGTCCACCTGCGGGGGGCTGTCCGCCTGCGGTGGGTTGTCCGCCCGCAGGGGGCTGAGTGCCCTGCTGGGCCTGCTCGTTGGGAGCGCCCTGTGCCGCAGCACCGGAGCTGCCTGCACCCGGCGCGGGAGCTGCCGCAGTGCCTGGCCCCGCCTTCGTTGGCTCCGCCGCGTTGGGCGCGAGGGGCGAGGGCACCGGCGCCTCCGGCTGCGGGAACTTGGGCTCCTGCGCGTCCGGCGGGGGGGTGAGCCAGACCTGGTCACCGGCGGCGAGGCCCTCGAGGACCTCCACGCGCTCGGTGCTCTGGCGGCCGACTTTCACTGCAACGGCCTGCGGCCCCTGCTGGGTCTGCTTCCAGACGTAGTTGACCGAACGGTCGCGGCGCACGGCCTGCAACGGCACCGGCAGTGTGTCCTTGACCACGTCGATCACGATGGTCACCGCTGCTGCCATGCGCGAACGGATGCGGGCATCGGGGTTGTCGCCGTCGAGCTCGACGATCGAGGTGTAGACCTTGCGGTCCGAGGTCATCCAGCCGCTGTTGGAGTCCGCGACCGGTGCCACGCTGGTGACGCGACCGGTGAAGGTCTCGCCGGGGAACGCCTCGACCTGGATGTAGGCCGGCTGGCCGCGCTGCACTTTGTCGACCTGCGCCTCCTGCACCTTGATCACGCAACGCATCTTGGTGGTGTCCGGCAGGATGATGAGGTCCTGGCGCTCGCGCACCTGGATGCCCTCGCGCACCGCCTCGCCGCCGCGGCGGTCGCGGTCGATGCGTGCGTAGACCACGAGGCCGGGGGTCGGCGCGAAGACGACGGCATTCTTGATCTGGCGCTCCAGGTTGGTGAGCCTCTCGGCCGCCAGGTCGTACTCGGCCTGCGCACTCTTCAGCGCACTGTCGGCCTTGTTGCGGGCAGCCTCGTTCGCACCGATGACGCGGTCCAGCTCGAGGCTGGCGTTGTCGACGTCCTGCTTGAGCTTGATGCGCTCCTTGGCGAGCGTGTAGTTGACCAGCAGGTCGAGGTCGTTCCACGCGAGGGTCACCTTGGACATCTGGCTCTGGAAGGCGAGCTTGTCCTTCTCCAGCTCGGTGCGCGTGATGAACTGCTTGGCAGCAAGTTTCTGGCTGTAGAAGTACGTGTCCTCCTTCACCTTGAGGTCGGACATCGCGAGGCGGATGAGGTCGGCCGCCTCCAGGATCTGGTTGGCCATGTCGCCCATGGACCGATCCATCGGGTCGACCTCGCTCCCGTCGATCCTGAGCAGTTCCACGGCGCGGTTCACGAGGCCTGCGTAGCTGCGGGGGTCGACCTGCACGACGGCTTCGCCACCCTGCTGCTCTGCCATGCTCCTGGTGGGCACGATCGAGGTCAGGTCGCGCAGCTTGCGCACCATCTCGCCGTTGCGGCTCTCCGGCCCTGCGTTGGGGTTCAGCTTGCCGAGCAGCTTCTCCAGCTCCAGCTCGGCGATGCGCAGCGCGGACTCGGCAGTGCCCATCTTGGTGGTGAGTTCCTTCTCGAGAATCTCCAGCTCCTTCTTGGCCTGGGAGAGGCCTGCCTCGGCCTTGGCCACGGCAATCGCCTGGTTGGCGCGCTTCTCCACCAGCTCGCTCACGTCGAGTTCGACGAGCTTCTCGCCCTGCTTGACCGAGGTGCCCTCGGGGATGATGTAGATCACCGTCGACTGCCCCTCGATCTCGGATCGCACGATGGTCTCGCGCAGCGCCTGCAGCTCGGCATTCTCCTTGACCGTGATGGGGAGGTCGCCGCGGGTCACCGTGAACAGGTTGGTGGTGGTCTCTGCGCCACCGGACCCGCCCTTGTCACAGGAAACGAGCAACGCGAGGGCGAGTGCCATCGGGCCAATGCCGCGGGCGGCGAGGGTGCAACGGGTCGGGACGGCGGTCATGGCTTCTCCTGGGTGGCGGGCGGCGTGGGCAGCGCGGGCAGCGGCAGTGCCGGGTCGTAGCGCAGGCCGCGCGGCTCGAGCGCGAGGCCCTCGAGGTCCCGCAGCAGCTCGATGCGTGCGATCGAGTACTGGACGATGGCGCGCGAGAGCGCGAGCTGGGCGGACAGCAGGGCGTCCTGGGCGTCCAGGCGCTCGATCGCCTGTACGCGGCCTGCCGCGTACAGGTCGAGCGTGGCCTCGACGCGCTGTTCCGCGAGGCGGACTGCCTCGAGCTGGATGCGATAGCTGTCGTAGGCGGACTGGATGTCGCGCAAGGCGCTGCGGATCTCCGAGGCGATCTCGTCCTCGCTCTGCTCGCGGGTGCGGATGGCCACGTCGAGCTGGATGAGCGAGGAGCGGTAGGCGTTGCGCTCGGGCAGCTTGTCGAGGGCGAGGTCGAGGTCGAAGCCCGCCGACCAGTTGACCTTGGACCAGTCGAGGTTGAGGCCGTTGCCGTCCTCGGCGGGAACCGAGAGTGCACCCGAGAAGTCGAGGATGATGTTGAGGGCGTCCTCGGAGACCATCACCCTGCGGCCCGCGTCCTCGACCTCGTCGACGATGTTGCGGTGGTCGTAGCGCCGGGCGAGGGCGATCTGCACTGCCGTCGTGCTGTCGAGTTCGACCGGCGTGACCCCGGAGGCCACCAGCCGGTCCAGCTCCGTGCCGTCGAGTTCCACCTGGGCGGTGGTGGGGATGCCGAGCAGGACCTTGAACCGGTCGAGCGCCGTCGCGAGCGCGTTCTTGCTGGCCACGAGGTCCGCCTCGGCGGAGTACTCCGACTGCAGGGCGCGGCCGAGGTCGGTGATCGTCTTGCGACCGGCATCGAAGTACTCCTGCGTCAGTTCGCGGTTCTGCACGAAACTGCGGTAGGACGCCTCGACGCTCTTCAGGTCGGCCATCTGGCGCACGACCTGGTAGTAGGAGCTCACCACCTGCACCGCGAAGGTCGCGCGGAACCGCTCGAAGTCGCGCACCTGGTAGACGACGTTGCGCTCCGACTGGGTGAGGGGCTCGCGGGCGATCGAGGTGCCGGCTCCGCGCATGATGGGCTGGGTCAGGCCGAGGCTCAGGATCGAGCTGCCGTCGAAGGCCCCGCCGTTCACGACCGAGCGGAGGAAGCTGTTGGCGAAGGACGTGAACACGCGCGTCCCTGCCGTGCTGTTGACCGAGGCAGCAAGGTCGTCGCGCAGTGCGACGTTGGCCGTGTCGTCGCCGGTGCCGTTCACCTCGGCACTGCCGCCCACGCCGAACTGGACGCTGAAGTCCCACTGGGTGCGGGTGAGGTTGAGGGCCGAGAGGTACAGGGACTCCTTGGCGCGCTGGAACTCGCGGCTGTTCTCGGCGGCCACGTCGATGGCGTCCAGCAGGCTCAGCTTCACGGGCACCGGGCTGTCGGACAGGCGCCGCCGCAGGGTGTCGACCGGCCGCTCCACGGTGAAGACCTTGCGCTGGCCGACCACGCCCTCAGCAGCCTGCTCGAGGATGGCGTAGACCTGCTTGTCCGCGTCCTCCTTGTTGTAGGAGCCGGACCAGCAGCCTGCGGTCAGCAGGCCCAGCAGCGGCAGGATCGGGGCGGGGCGGGGGGTCACTCGGGGAACCTCGGCAGCATGCGTGGCGAAGGGACTCCTTTACGGAGCAAGGGCTTCGGTCGGCCAATGCTTTTTTCTCTGGCCGACAAAGCAGGCAGATAGGGTACAAGGGGCCGTGACACGAGCCCCGCGTCCGTCTGCATCGCAGGCGCTGTCATGGAGTTCGGTCGGTTTGCGGCGGTCCGGCCCCGAGCCGGTTCCAGGGGTGATGCGGAACATACTGGTCACAGCGGGTCCGACCCGCGAGCACCTCGACGACGTCCGGTTCCTGTCCAACGGGAGCACGGGCAGGATGGGGTATGCCCTCGCCGAGGCCGCGCGCGACGCGGGCCACCGAGTGCACCTGGTGCTGGGTCCGGTCGAGTCGGTTCCTCCGGGGGGCATCACCGTGGAATCGGTGACCAGCGCGCTGGAGATGCAGGCAGCCGCCGAGCGTGCGTTCGCCGCGTGCGACATCGCCGTCGCCACCGCGGCGGTGGCCGACTGGCGGCCGCGCGAGCGCCTGCAAGGCAAGCCACCGCGCAAGGGCGGGACGGTCACGCTCGACCTGGTCCCCAACCCCGACATCGTTGCGGGCCTGGCCGCGCACAAGGGACGCCGCGTGGTGGTCGGGTTCGCGCTTGAGTCGGCGGCTGCAGGCATGGCTGCTGCCGTCGAACGGGCGCGCGCCAAGCTGGCGAACAAGCAACTGGACCTCGTCGTCGCCAACCTCACCGACGCCATCGGTGCGGAGGCGAGCGAGGCCGTGATCGTGCGTGCCGACGGTGCTGCAGAACCGTTGGGGCGCATCGGCAAGCATGCCCTCGCGCGTCGCATCCTCGACGCCGCCGAGGTGATCTGGCAGCAGAAACAGTCGAACAACCTGGACGCGCACCAAGACCCCGCTGACGGGGGCAAGAGATCCTCATGAGTCGCAAACGCAATCCCGACGCGAGTGGAAACGCCTGGTGGACCGAGCGCACGCGAGAGCTGACGGCAATCGCCTTGTGCGGCTTCTGCCTCTACGCACTGCTGTGCCTGGGCACCCTCGACCACACCTCCGTGGGCGACGGCTCGATTGCCGTGGGCAACGGGTCCAACCTCGGCGGCAAGTTCGGCTACTACCTCGGCCTCGGCTTCGCGTGGCTGTTCGGGTACGCAGCCTTCCTGCCGTTCCTCTTCGCCATCGGCTTCGCGGTCGTGTTGTTCTGGCGGCGTGAGGTCGAGCGGCTGGTCCTCAAGGTGCTCGGTGCGGTGATCTTCACCGCCATGATTGCGCTGCTCCTCGCGGGCCCCGACGGCGGCTCGGGCGTGAGCTCGATGGCACCCTTTGGCGCCGGCGGCAAGTTCGGCGCGAACCTCTCGCCCTTGCTCGCCCGCACCTTCGGTGGCTTCGGCAGGCTGTTGCTGCTGAGCTTCGGTGCGCTCATCTCCCTGCTCCTGGTGACCGAGTGGATGTTCTCCACCATCCTGATGCGGCTCACGTCGCTGCTCGAGGGGCTCTGGACGCGCTTGCGTCCGGCGCGCAAGCCGGAGCCGCGCCGTGCCTCGCGAGCTGCCGCAGCTGCGGAGCCGGCCGTTGCCGCGCGCAAGGCTGCCAGCGCCGAACAGGTGGATGCAGCGCTCAAGGAACAGGCCGAGGAGGAACAGCGCGTCGACCCCGACGAGGGCGAGGTGCTGGCGGTCCGCAAGGGCAGGCGCCGCGGCAAGGCTGCCGCGGACGAGGATGCCGAGCAGGAAGCGGAGCAGTCCGAGGACGACGAGGTCGCCCCGCGCACCACGGGCAGGAAGTTCACCCCGGTGGCGCAGGACGAGGAGGACGACGAGGAGGAGGAAGAGGAGTCGGAGGAGGACGAGGAGGACGCCAAGGCCCCCGTCGTGTCGATCCCGGTCGTGGTGCCGAGGGTCACGGTGCAGAAGCCGAAGCCTCGCCCGCGGCCCAAGCCGGTGCAGTCCGACCTGCCCTGGGACGCCACCTACCCCTTCCCGCCCGTGGAGTCGTTCCGCGAGCCGCAGGTGGCCGACAGCGGCGCCACGCAGGCGCTGCTGCAGAAGAACTCGGAGGCCATCGTCGCCAAGCTCGCCAGCTTCGGCATCGGCGCCGAGATGGTCGGTGTTGCCGTGGGCCCCACGGTGACGCAGTACGAGCTGCGGCTGGCAGAGGGTGTGCGCGTCAACAAGGTGGCGGGTTTCGACGCCGACCTCGCCTCGGCGCTGCGCGCGGTGACCGTTCGCGTGGTGGCGCCCATCCCCGGGCGCGACACCATCGGCATCGAGGTGCCCAACGAGAAGCGCAACATGGTGTTCATGCGCGAGCTGCTGGAGCAGTACGGGCGCGCGGAGGAGCACGCGATCCCGCTGTTCCTCGGCAAGGCCGGTGAGGGTTCGCCGATCGTGGTGGACCTCGCGAAGATGCCGCACCTGCTGATCGCGGGCACCACGGGCTCGGGCAAGTCGGTGTGCATCAACACGATCCTGCTCTCGATCCTGGTGACGCGCACCCCGGCCCAGGTGCGGCTCATCCTCGTCGACCCGAAGATGGTGGAACTGCAGGCGTACAAGAACGTCCCGCACCTCTGCTGCGACGTCGTCACCAACATGAAGAAGGCGCCTGGCGTCCTCGAGTGGGCGGTGAACGAGATGGAGAACCGGTATGCGCTGTTCAGCGCCGCCGGCGTCAACCACATCAAGCTCTACAACCGGCTCGACAAGGCCGAGCTGGAGAAGCGCTTCGGCCGGCCGCCCGAGCCGGACCGCGTGCAGTTGCCGTACATCGTCATCATCATCGACGAACTGGCCGACCTCATGTCGACGGCACGGAACGAGGTGGAGGACTCGATCCAGCGCCTCGCGCAGAAGTCCCGTGCGGTGGGCATGCACGTGATCCTCGCGACCCAGCGTCCGTCGGTGGACGTGATCACAGGCGTGATCAAGGCCAACCTGCCGTGCCAGATCGCCTTCAAGGTGAACCGCAAGCTCGACTCGCGCGTCATCCTCGACACGAACGGTGCGGAGAAGCTCGTCGGCAACGGCGACATGCTCTACGTGCCGCCGGGTGGTGCCGCGATCATGCGCGCCCAGGGCACCTACGTGGGCGACGACGAGATCGCTGCCGTGGTGAAGTTCCTCGAGGAGAAGGGGCAGCGCCCCACGTTCCTGCCGGACCTGGTGCAGACGCAGGGTTCGTCGCGGTCCTCGGCTGCCGACAAGGACGACCTCTACCGCGAGGCCGTCGAGGTCATCCTCGGCCAGCAGCGCGGTTCGGCCACCCTGCTGCAGCGGGCCCTCTCCGTGGGCTACACCCGCGCCACGCGCCTGCTCGAACTCATGGAGGAGGACGGTCTGGTGGGCCCGTTCGTCGGCTCCAAGTCGCGCGAGGTGCTCCTCACGATCGAGGAGTGGAAGGCTCGCGAGGCCGCGATCGCGGAGGAACTCGCCGCCCAGGAGGAAGCCGGGTTCGTCGAGGGCGAGGAGGTCGCCGAGACGGATGACGCGTTGGAGCCCGAGGAGGACGCCGAGGTGGCTGCGGCCGGCGCGGAGCCTGCCGAGGATGGCGAGCCCGAGAAGGGTTCCTGAACCGTTGCGGAGGCTGCGGGCCCCTCACTGTTCCGCGGCACGTGCACGGCGCGCCGCAATCGCCGTGGGGCCCTTCGCAGCGGTAGGTCCGCTTGAGAGCGCCTGCCATGCCCCGTAGAGTCCCTGCTTTCCGGTCCACGGTTCGTTTGTCTGGGAGGGGTCTCATGGCCTTCGAATGCAAGGGCGGTGTGCGTCGTGGCTGCTGATCCATTCACGTCTCGCGGACGTGCAGCGGGCATGTGGCCGCTGCTCCCCATTGCCGTCGCGATGTTCTGCATGTCGGCGCTCGTCTACTACCACGTGTGGGAAGGCGGCAGTGCAGAAGCGCAGTCGGTGCTGCAGTCCGTCGTGGTCGCGATCTACGGGGCGATCGGCTTCGTCCCTGCATTCCTGCTGTGCGCTCTCACGCTCGTCTGGTCGTCGATCTGGTTCCTGGGTGGGGCGTTGGAGGAGCCGAGGGTGCGCGTCGCCAAGGTTGCCGCGTGCACGGTTTCCCTCGCGATCTGGATCAACCTGCGCGGCGCAGGGGAGCCGGCGGGCCCGCACACGGGCGCGTTTGGCGACAGCATTGCCACCCGCCTCGTCGAAGCCATCGGGTTCGTCCCCGCCACGCTGCTGCTCGCCCCGCTGACGCTCGTCCTTTTCCTCCTGGCCACGGACTTCCTCTTCTAC
The DNA here is from genome assembly GCA_041178545.1 of Planctomycetota bacterium. Taxonomy (GTDB): domain Bacteria; phylum Planctomycetota; class UBA1135; order UBA1135; family UBA2386; genus JBEATZ01. The sequence goes on along the minus strand of JBEGVB010000059.1, from coordinate 20,958 downwards.
CGTCACTTCGACGAGCTCTGGGTGCCGCGCGAACGCAAGGCCTCCACGCGCCAATCCGTGCAGGACGACGGTGGCGTCGGCAACGACGACGCGGAGATCCTGAAGAGCTTGGCCCAGGCCGAGGAAGCAGAGCGGGCTGCAGAGGCGGCTGCCGCAGCGGCTGCAGCTGCGGCTGCTGGTGAGATGCGCTCGAGTTGGCGCGAGCGTCGGCGCCGGTTGCGCGAGGCGGTGGACGAGGTTGCCCCCGCAGTGGAATCCGTGTCGCACTCGGCCGAAGCACAGGTCGAGGAGTCCGCGTCTCCCGCGGTTGCTACCGAGGATGCATCGGCTGCGGAGGCTCCGGCCGCGGAGGATCTGGCCGCGGAGGTCCCGCATTCGGAAGTCGGTCCTGCGGCAGTCGAGTCCTGCTTGGCTCCCGCCCTGGACTCGGACCCTGTTGCAACTGACGCCGAGGCCAACAGCCCGGTGGAGGATGCAGAGCTGCCGTTGCAGCCGGTGGACGAGGGCTCTGGCGCGTTTGCCCACGCCGAGGAGGCGATTGCCGCTGAGCTGGGCACCGAGGCACCGGTTGCACCCGCAGAGCCGGAGCCGCTCGACCACGACCCCGTCGTCGAGCCAAGCGTCCAACAGGAGCCGGTCGGCAGCGAGCCGGTGGTGGCCGAGGTGCCTGCCTCGGACGATGACCTGGCCATCGAGCTCGGCGTCGGGGTGGTCGAGGATGCGAGCACCCCCGTGGAGGGGGAGCTGGCCGTGCAGGAGCCCGTCGACGCGTCCGTGACAACCTCCGAGGAAGGGTCCCTGGAGCCACCGGGCCTCACCGTGGAGGCGGACGGCCTGGACACCGAGAACTCGGTTGTGGAGGACATTGTGCCGGAGGAAACGCCGGCCGAGCACCCTGAGGCCGCTGCAGACGAGCCCTCGGTCGAGATCCCACGGCCCGAGGAGGCGAACCCGCGCCAGGGGTCGCTGTTCGGGCTGAAACGGGGGGACGACCCGCTGGTGGCCGAGGCGATCGACCTCATCCAGCAGTCTGGGCGGGCCAGTGCATCCTTCCTGCAACGCAAGTTGCGCATCGACTTCGGGACCGCCACCCAGCTGCTGCAGATCCTCGCCGAGCGCGGCGTGGTGGAACTGGACGCAGACCAGTCCCAGGGGCGCCTGCTCCGCTGAGCCCCGGCGACTCTCCACAGCTCTGGAAAGTTGCTCACACGGGCACTTCTTGCACCCATGGGCTCCCCGGGTAAGGGAGGAGCCCCCGGAACCGACTCCCCATGGCCGAAGCGCAGAAGACCGCAGTGGACGGGAAGATGATCCCGCAGAACCTCGAGGCCGAGCGATCGGTCCTCGGCGCGCTGTTGCTCCACGCGGATGCGGTGGCCGACGTGGCCTTCCTGCAGCCGGAGGACTTCTACCTCCACCGCCACCAGCTGGTCTTTGCGTCGCTGCTCGCCTGCTACAACACGCGCAACACCACCGACACGATCGCGGTGGAGGAAGACCTCTCCCGCAAGGGCGTGCTGCAGGAGGCGGGGGGTAGGGAGATCCTGCTCGACCTGATGGAGTCCGTGGTCTCGGCGGCAGGCGTCGTGTACCACGCCGAGATCGTGCGCGAGAAGTCCGTGCTGCGCCGCCTGCTGGGGACGTGCCACGAGATCGCGCGGATGAGCTACGAGAACCAGATGGAGGCCAAGGACCTCCTCGACGAGGCGGAGCGCCAGATCATGGAGATCGCGCGCGTCGACAAGTCGGGCGAGACCCAGTCCATCGGTGACGTGCTGCAGCGGACCATCGACCGCATCGAGCGTCTGCGCGAGCGCGACGGGCGCATCACGGGTGTCGGCACCGACTTCTACGACCTGGACGACATGACCGGCGGGCTCCAGCCCGGCGAGCTCATCATCGTGGCCGCGCGTCCGTCGATGGGCAAGACGACGTTCACGCTCAACCTGACCGAGCGCATCGCCTCCTCCGGCAACGGCATCGCCTTCTTCAGCCTCGAGATGTCGGCGCAGCAGGTGGTGCAGAACATGCTCTGCTGCCGCGCCCAGATCGACGGCCAGGCCATGCGCAAGGGCCGCATCACCGACCTGCAGTACAAGCGCATGGTGGAGGAGGCCGACCGGCTCTACCAGCAGCCCATCTTCATCGACGACTCGCCGGGCCTGACGATCACCCAGCTGCGCGCGAAGTGCAGGCGCCTCAAGCAGCGGCACAACATCCAGATGATCGCCATCGACTACCTGCAGCTCATGTCGGGCGGTGCACGGGTCGAGAGCCGCCAGCAGGAGATCAGTGCCATCAGCCGCGGCCTCAAGGGCATCGCCCGTGAGCTCGAGGTCCCGGTGGTCGCCCTCTCCCAGCTGAACCGCGACGTGGAGAATCGCGACGACCACCGTCCGCGTATGAGCGACCTGCGTGAGTCGGGTGCCATCGAGCAGGACGCCGACGTGATCATGCTGCTGCACCGCGACGAGTACTACAAGCCGACCGAGGCCAACGCCGGGCTTGCGCAGGTGATCATCGCCAAGCAGCGAAACGGGCCCACGGGCGAAGTGACCCTGCGCTTCTTCAAAGAGTACATGCGTTTTGAGAACTACACCCGCAGGGCCGAGCCGATGCAGTAGCGGCTGGCGCTGCGCGGTGCGCGCAGCTGCCTTTGCGCTCGCTCTGGTCCACGGGGGTGTCGCCCGTGGCCAAGACCCCGTCGGGCCACCGCCGGCAGGTGCTGTCGCGCCACAGGATCCTGCCCCGCTGTTGCAGGACCCTGCCATCGACCCTTCGGTGCAGCGGCTCGAGAACCGCATCGTGCGCGAGGTTCGCGTCGAACGGGTGGAGGGACAGCGCCTGGTGCCGGCACCGGAGGAACTGCGCGACAGCGTGCTGCGCAACCTTGCCACGCGCGCTGGACAGCCGCTGCAGGTGGCTCGTGTGACGGCAGACCTCAATGCGCTGTGGAACGAGCGCCGGGTCGTTGCGAGCTTCCTCGCGCAGGAGGACGGCGACCAGGCCGTCGTGCGCATCGCGCTGCTGCGCGAGGACCGCACGTACGAGCGGGTGCGGTTCTCGGGTCTCAAGCACCTGGCCGAGGGCGAGGCACGGGAACTGCTGGGCATCGACGCGGACCGCCGCGTCACGAGCTCGGAGGCCGTTGCCATGCGCAACGTGCTGCTTGCGCGGTACCGGCGCGACGGCTACCCGTTCGCGGCGGTCGCGCTCCGCGAGGGGCCGCCCGACGGGGTGGAGAGCAACGAGGTGGCGCGGCCGGAACTCACCTTTGCCGTGGACGAGGGCGAGAAGGTCACTGTCCGGACCATCCGGTTCCGCGGCAACACGTCCTTCCCGGCAGTGCCGAACCTGGGGATCCTGGGCGCCGACGACTACCTCGTCCGCGACGCCAAGATCGCCAGCGACCCGCGCTGGGGCCTGATCCGGGGCGAGCCCTTCAGCCGGGAGATCCTCGACGAGGACCTCGACAAGCTGCGGTTGTTCTACCGCGGCACGGGGTTCCTCGACGCAGTGGTGGAGCTTGCCGAAGTCCGGTTCCTGCCCGGCAACACCGAGGTCGACCTGGACATCGTGGTGGTGGAGGGTCCGCGCTACCGGATCCGCAGCGTCAAGGTCCTCCATGTCGATGCCAACGGGACCGAGGTCCCGCCTGCGCTGGTGCGCTACCCTGCGTCCGAGTTCGAGTCCGAGCTGAAGATCGAGGCTGGTGGCTTCTACGACCAGCAGGCGATCCGGCGCGCGATGCGTGCGATCCAGGACTTCTACGGCAAGCGCGGGCACCCTGCCCGTGGGTTCTACAGCGTGCAGGTGCAAGACTCGTTCTACGTCCTCGGTCGCTGGCCACTGGAGAGCTATGCGGAGGGCGAGCAGGTGGACCTCACCTTCCGCATCGTCGAGGGCTCGCCCAAGGACCTGCGCGACGTCGTCATCCGCGGCAACGACAGCACGCGCGACAAGGTGATCCGGCGCAAGGTCTACGTGCTGCCCGGAGAGCGCATCGACATGACCAAGGTCGACCGCTCGCTGCGCTACCTGGAGCAGACGCGTTTCTTCCAGGACCCGGTGACCTTGGCAGGTCCGCAGTTCGAGCTGCTACCGGTCCCCGGTCGGACCGACCAGCTCGACTTGGCCATCGACGTCACCGAGGGCGAGACCGGCGAGTTGCGTTGGGGCGTGGGCATCAGCACCGGGGCAGGCGCGTCACTCACCTTCCAGTTCACCAAGCGCAACTTCGACATCTGGAACCCGCCCTCGTCCTGGGACCCCGTCACGATGTTCGGCGAACTCGTCGACAACAAGGCGTTCCACGGCGGCGGTCAGACGCTCGACCTGTTGCTGGCCCCCGGTACCGAGGTGAGCCAGGCGCAGATCGGCTTCACCGAGCCCGACCTGTTCGGTCAGCACTTCGACACCATCGAGCTGCGGGTGAACGGGAGGAAGCGCATCCGTCGTTTCCGCGGCTACACCACGGACACCCTCGGAGCCGACTTGGGCCTTTCGCGCAACTTCACGGAGGAGTTCAGCTCGGGCGTGAGCTTCCGTCAGGAGACGACCGAGGTGTACGACATCCGTGCCGACGCCCCGCTGATCGTCTACGAGTCGGAGGGGCAGACGGAGCTGCGGGGGCCGCGGCTCTCGAGCCGCTACCGGGACCTGGACAACCTGCGGTTGCCCACCTCCGGCATCGACCTCAACGGCTCGTTCGAGGTGCTCGGCGGGCCGTTCGGCGCCGAGGTCGACATGGCCAAGGCCGTGCTCGCGTTCCACGCGTACACCCCAATCCTGGAGACGGCCCGTGGCCAGCGCCATGTGCTCCACCTGGAGTCGAGCTTCGGCGTGGCCGAGGCCTTCGACGACAGCGACCAGGTCTTCCTCACGGAACGCTTCTACCTGGGCGGCGCCAACCTCCGCGGCTTCGACTTCCGCGGGGCCGGTCCCAGCCAGTTCGGCCAGCCCGTTGGTGGCGAGGCGATGTTCACCACGTCGCTCGAGTACTACGTGCCCCTGGTCACCACCCGCTTGGAGCGCGAGGTCAAGGACCGGGAGATGGTCCGTGGCCTCCTGTTCACGGACTTCGGCCTCCTCGGCCTGTCGTGGGACGACCCCACCTTCGAAGAGCCCCGCCTCAGCGTCGGGCTCGGCGTGCGCATCGAACTGCCGGTGCTGGAGATCCCCATCGCCATCGACCTCGGCTGGCCCGTGCTCTACGAGGAGTCGGACGACCGTCAGGTCCTCTGGTTCACGCTCTCCCGCTGAGCCCGCCCGCGCGTCCTGGCGGCACGGGTCCCGCAGGTCTGGCCCTGTGGGGGGCCATCGCCTAACCTGCCTGCCCCATGAAGTGCCCATGCCCCAGCGGCAAGGAATACGCCGCCTGTTGTGAACCCGTGATCCGCGGCAAGCGCAAGGCTTCGACCGCCGAGGAACTCATGCGCTCCCGCTACAGCGCCTATGCGCTGGGAGAGGTCGACTGGATCGTGGCGAGCCAGTGCGAGGAGGGCCGGCAGGTCGTGGACCGCGAGGCGACGGCCCAGTGGTCGAAGCAGAGCACGTGGCGCGGCATGGAAGTGCTCACCACCCAGGAAGGTGGCGCCGACGACCAGCAGGGTCTCGTGGAGTTCAAGGCGCACTACACGGTGAACGGCGAGGACATCACCCACCACGAGGTGGCCCACTTCCGCCGCGAGAACAACGACTGGGTGTTCGTGGACGGGATCGAGGTCAAGCCGCGTCCGTTCAAGCGGGCCACCGCAAAGGTGGGTGCAAACGATCCCTGCCCTTGCAACAGCGGGAAAAAGTACAAGAAGTGCTGTGGGCGCTCAGGCGCCTGAGTCCCAACCGTACCCACCATGAGAATCGCCCCGCTGCTGCTCCTCGGATCCCTCGCACTCCTCGCGTCCTGTGGCAACCGGCACCCCCTCGACGGGACGTGGCACGCAGACGCTGCCGGCGGCATCTCGATGAACTTCGACGACAAGTCGGACAAGTTCCTCGGGCACGGAGCCGGTTCGGACCATGCGTCCCACGACCACCTGCGCGGGACCTACCTCCTGCAGGGCTCCGCGCTGGAACTCCAGGGCACGTGGGACGGCACCGGGGAGAAGGTGCACTGGAAGGGTCGCATCCGCGAGGACGGCAAACTCGAGTTCCGTCCGGCCGACAAGCCGGATTTCCAGCCTGCCCTGTTCCACCGGCACTGATTCCCCGCCCGGGACCCCGGCCAGCCCCTTCGCATCCGCCCCAAGCCTTTCTAAGCTCCTGCAGCCTTTCTTCGGCCACAGCCAAGCCATGTCCGTCAGTTCGCCCCACTCCGAGTGCCTCACCCACGGGATCCGCATCCGCGCAGCAGCCCAGTACCTGCCGCGGGAGTCGGACCCCGAGGCACCGCGGCACGTGTACGCGTACCGCATCTCGATGACCAACGAGGGCACCGAGCGGGCGCGCCTGCGCTCGCGCCACTGGGTCATCCTCGACAGCGAGAACCGCAGGGAGGACGTCCGCGGACCCGGCGTGGTGGGTGAGTACCCGGACCTCGCGCCCGGCGAGAGCTACAGCTACGTGAGCTACTGCCCGTTGCCGACCACGTGGGGCACGATGGAAGGTTCTTACACCTTCGAGCGCGAGGACGGCACTCGCTTCCCCGTGGGCGTGGGGCGGTTCTTCCTCGTGCCCTCGGCACCGCCCCTCACCGTCGAGACTGCGGCGCGCTGAATCCTGCGCAGGCCGGGTCGCTTGCCGCTCGCACGGGGCCCCGATACGGTCCGTGAGTGCGCACCATCCTCCTCGGCGACGGTGATCTAGACCTCTCGACGTTCGTTGGCCTCGCCCGGCCGGGAAGTCGAGTTGCCCTGGGACCGAGGGCCCGCAAGGCCGTCCAGAAGAGCCGTTCGGTCGTGGACCGTGCCGTGGCCTCGGGGGCGACCATGTACGGGATCAACACCGGCTTCGGCAAGCTCGCGAACGTGCGCATCGAGCAGGGCAAGCTGGCCCTGCTGCAGCGCAACCTGCTGCTGAGCCATGCCACCGGCGTGGGCGACCCGTTGCCGGTGGCGACCAGCAGGCTTGCCATGGCCCTGCGCATCCACAACCTGGCACTCGGCTTCTCGGGGGTGCGGCTCGCATTGCTGGAGCGCATGGTGGCGATGTTCAACGCGGACCTCGTGCCGGTGATCCCCAGCCAAGGCTCGGTAGGGGCCTCGGGTGACCTGGCCCCGCTCTCCCACATGGCGCTCCCGCTCCTCGGCCACGGCGAGGTGCACCACGGCAACAAGGTGGTGTCCGGTGCGCGCGCACTCAAGCTGCTGGGCGTCGAGCCGATGGAACTGCAGGAGAAGGAAGGGCTGGCCCTCATCAACGGCACGCAGATCATGACGGCCATCGGGGTGCTCACCGTCGACCGTGCGCTCACCCTCGCCCGGACGGCAGACATTGCCTGTGCCATGACCGTGGAGGCACTCCGCGGCAGCCAGCGGCCCTTCGAGGACCGCATCCACCGGATCCGTCCGCAACGCGGCCAGCGCCTCACGGCTGCCAACCTGCGCGCCCTGCTCGACCAGTCGGAGGTGATGGGTTCGCACGCCAACTGTGCCAAGGTGCAGGACGCCTACTCGCTCCGCTGCGCCCCGCAGGTGCACGGTGCCGCCAAGGACGGCATCGAGTTCGCACGCAACGTGCTGGTCACCGAGGCCAACTCCGTCACCGACAACCCGCTCGTCTTCCCCGAGGGCGACGTCGTCTCGGGCGGCAACTTCCACGGCCAGCCGGTGAGCCAGGCGCTCGACTTCCTCGCCATCGCGGTGGCGACGCTCGCCAACATCAGCGAGCGTCGCATCGAGCAGTTGGTCAACCCAGACATCAGCGGGCTGCCGCCCTTCCTCGCACGCGACCCGGGCGTGGAGAGCGGCTTCATGATCCCGCAGGTGGTGGCGGCCTCGCTCGCGTCGGAGAACAAGTCGCTCGCGCACCCGGCGTCGGTGGACACGATCCCCACCTCCGCCAACCGCGAGGACCACGTGTCCATGGGCGTGACGGCGGCCCGCCACGCCGAGCGGGTCGTCAGCAACACCGCCAAGGTGCTCGGCATCGAGGTGTTGTGCGCTGCACAGGGGCTCGACCTGGGCGAGCCGCTGCGGCCGGGCCGAGGGGTCCACGCCGCCTACAAGGCCCTCCGCAAGCGCGTTCCTGGCCTTGCCAAGGACCGTTACCTCGCCCCGGACCTGGCCATGGCCGAGCAGTTGGTGGCCGAGGGCGTGCTGGTGGCCGCCGCCGAGAAGGCCGCGGGCAAGCTCTCCGTCTGAGGACTGCGGTCCGCTGGCCTGCGAACGCCGCATTGGGAGGTTGCCTTGGCGCGGTTCGCGTCGCATCCTGCGGTCATGCCCACTGCTGCACTGCACGCCCCCAAGGGCGCCACGCTCACCTGCGCGAACTGGCAGATCGAAGCCGCCTACCGCATGCTCCAGAACAACCTGGACCCGGCGGTGGCGGAGGACCCGGCCAACCTCATCGTGTACGGCGGCTCGGGCAAGGCTGCGCGCAACCAGGAGGCGTTGCAGGGCATCCTGCGCACCCTGCGCCGCCTCAGGCCGGACGAGACCATGCTCGTGCAGTCCGGCAAGTGCGTCGGGGTGTTCCGCACCCATGCCGACGCTCCCCGCGTCCTGATCGCCAACTCCAACCTCGTGGGCGACTGGGCCAACTGGACCGAGTTCCGACGCCTCGAGGCCCTCGGCCTGATCATGTACGGCCAGATGACCGCGGGCTCGTGGATCTACATCGGCAGCCAGGGCATCGTGCAGGGCACCTACGAGACCTTTGTCGCCGCCGCCAACAAGCACTTCGGCGGCAGCCTCAGGGGCCGTCTCGCGGTGACCTCGGGACTGGGTGGGATGGGTGGCGCCCAGCCGCTTGCGATCACGCTTGCCGGCGGCACCTGCCTCGCTGCGGACGTCGACCGCCACCGCATCGAGAAGCGCATCGAGACGCGCTACATCGACGAGATCCTCGACGACCCGAAGCTCGCCCTGAAGGCGGCGCTGGAGCGCAAGGCGCGCGGCGATGCGTGGTCGATCGGCGTCACCTGCAACGCCACCGAGCTGCTTGCCGTCCTCCGCGACAGCGGTGTGGTGCCCGACCTGCTCACCGACCAGACCTCGGCACACGACATGCTCAACGGCTACGTGCCCGACGGCATGTCGCTGGAGGCAGCAAGGGCGCTGCGGGGGTCCGACTCCAAGGAGTACCTGCGTCGCTCGCGCGAGACCTGCGCCCGCCACGTCGCCCTCATGCTGGACCTGCAGGAGCGCGGCGCCATCACCTTCGACTACGGCAACAACATCCGCACCGAGGCCCGTGACGCGGGTATTGCCGAGGCGTTCCGCATCCCCGGCTTCATCCCCGAGTACATCCGGCCCCAGTTCTGCGAGGGCCGCGGACCGTTCCGCTGGGTGGCGTTGAGCGGGGACCCTGCTGACATCGCCCGCACCGACGAACTCGTGCTGGAGATGTTCCCCAACGACAAGCCGTTGCGGACCTGGATCGAGAAGGCGCGCGAACGCATCGCCTTCCAGGGCCTGCCGGCGCGCATCTGCTGGTTGGGCTACGGCGAGCGCGCCCGGTTCGGGGTGGCCGTGAACGAGTTGGTGCGGAAGGGCGAGATCAGCGCTCCCATCGTGTTCGGCCGCGACCACCTCGACTGCGGTTCGGTTGCCTCGCCCTACCGTGAGACCGAGGCGATGCTCGACGGTTCCGATGCCATTGCGGACTGGCCCCTGCTCAACGCCATGCTCAACGTCGCCTCGGGTGCCACCTGGGTGTCCTTGCACCACGGCGGCGGCGTCGGCATCGGCAAGTCGATCCACTCCGGGCAGGTCACGGTTGCCGATGGCACCGATGCTGCCGGGGCGAGGCTGCAGCGCGTCCTCACCTGCGACCCGGGCACCGGCGTGGCCCGCCACGCGGACGCGGGGTACGAGAAGGCCCGCCGCATCGCGGCCGAGCGCGGCGTCGACCTGGGCGGCTGAGCCGGGAAGGTCCGGGGCTCCCCGTCGTCCGATGGATGCGGAGCCCTGCCCGCATGCGAACGAGCTTTCGGCCCGTTGGGCACCAGTCCGGGTAGGCTGTGCGCCGAAGAGGACCCGACCGACCGATGTTCCGAACCCCGAAGAACCCTGCCACCGAGGGAGCCATCGACCCCAACGACGAGATGCTCGTCATCGTCGACCGGTCGGTGAACCCCTACCTGTTCCTCTACCACGAGCCCGCGGGCTTCCGTGCCGAGCAGGTCAGGTCGGTGCGCAACAAGCTGGTGGCCCTGAACCCGGACGGTGAGCCCAAGACGCTTGCGATTGCGTCGGCGATGCGCGGCGAGGGCAAGACCTCGACTGCGATCAACCTCGCGATGGCGCTGGCAGAGCTGGAGCGCACCGAGGTGGTGCTCGTCGACGCCGACATGCGCCGTCCCGGCATCGCGACCTTCCTCAACCTCGAGGAGACGATGGGGCTGAGCGACGTGCTGCAGGGCAAGACCTCGGTCGAGCGCGTCATCCACCCTGCGGGCTTCCGCAACCTTGCTGTCGTGACCGCAGGTACACGGGTGCCGAACCCCGCCGAGATCCTCGGCGCCTCGCGGCTCGAGCAGTTGCTGAGCCGGCTCAAGGAGTCCTACGACTACGTCGTCATCGACACCCCGCCCGTGCTCGCGTGCACCGACGCCAGTGTCGTCGCGGCGAGGGCGGACGGCACGGTGTTCGTCGTGCGCATGGAGAAGAGCAACAAGGCTCTCGTGCGGCAGGCGTTGCGCGGTCTCAAGGAGACCGGCGCCAACGTCCTGGGCACCTTCGCCACCGAGTTGCGAGGCGCCGACCCCGAGGCAGACGAGCGACTCTCCTACGACTTCGAGTCGGAGGACTGACGATCCATGGCCGGGATGCGCGAGACCATGCGGGAGGCGGTGCGCAAGCTCGCGTACCGCACGACCGTCGACAGCCTGCGCAAGCGAGGCGTCGAGCAGGTCTCCATCGTGGGTCTCGACCGCATTGCGCGACTCGTGGAGGAGTCCGTGCACCGCGGCCTGCGCAGCAGGCTCGGTGGCCTGGAACGAGAGGCGGCAGCGGATGCGGCAAAGGCCGAGTTCCTGCGGCTCATGCGCTCCAACGAGGACCTGCAGAAGAGTCGCAGCGAGCTTGAGCTGCTCAAGGACCGGGCCGAGGAGGAGGTCGACCGCCTACGTCGTGAGCTCGAGCAGGAACGTCAGGCGCTCGCGAAGCGGCTGGAACCTGCCGACCTCGGCGCGATGGCGCGCAGCGAGGGCGAGGACGCGCTGCTTGCAGAGCGTCTTGGCGACCTGTTCCGGGCCCTCGCTGCCGAGCCGGAGCTGCGTCTCGGCCATGTCCAGGAGAAGGTCATGGAGCTGTTTGCCGATGCCGTCGGGGCCGAGCGCAAGGCTGCCGAGGTCCTCCGCCGTGAGCTGGAGGACCGCGAGGTCGAACTGCTGCAGCGCCGGATCCGCAAGCTCACCGAGACCCTCGAGCAGACCGAGAGCCGCCTCAAGGAAGTCTCCTCCCTCAAGACGATCGAGCAGGGCATCTCCTCGGTCTACCGCGAGGTGCAGGGCCTCAAGTCATCCGAACCCGAATTCGAGACCCGCAAGGGTCTCATGTCCGCCATCTTCGAGGCCAACCTGCGCCTCCAGAAGAAGAAGGCCTGATCCACACCCAACAGCACGCAAGTGACCATGAGCGACAAGAAGCAATCCAGTGAGCCGACCACCGAGAAGGGGCACGGCGTTCTCTACATCGGCATGGACCTCGGCACGTCCCGCACCTCGGTGAGCGCCAGCAACGGCGTCCGCGAGACCGTCTACTCGGCCGTCGGTTACCCCAAGGACGTGGTCAGCATGAAGCTGCTGAAGAAGGAGGTGCTGTTCGGCAAGGAAGCGCTGGAGAAGCGCCTCTCGCTGCGCCTCTACAAGCCGCTCGAGAAAGGCGTGCTCAAGTACAGCGGCGACGCTGGCTCGGCGGAGGCCAAGGCAAACCTCAAGGCCGCACAGGACCTCATCGGCGAGGCCATCCGCCTCGCGCGCCCGCGCAAGGACGAGCTCGTCTACTGCGTGATCGGCGCCCCGGCCGAGGCCTCGGTCCAGAACAAGGAGGCGATCCTCGAGGCCGCGCGCGAGCACGTCGACTCCGTCATGCTCTGCAGCGAGCCGTTTGCCGTCGCCTACGGACTCGACTGGCTCGAGGACGTGCTCGTGATCGACATCGGCGCCGGCACCACCGACCTGTGCCGCATGCACGGCACCATGCCGGAGGAGACCGACCAGGTGATGTTCAACATCGCTGGCGACGCGGTCGACGCCGAGCTGGCCAAGCTCATCTCGGAGACATGCCCTGGCGCCCAGTTCTCGGTCCAGATGGTCAAGGAGATCAAGGAGCGCTACGCGTTCGTCGGCGAGTCCTCCGAGCGCTGCGTCGTGGAACTGCCGGTGGACGGCAAGCCGACGCCATTCGACCTGACCGACCAGATCCGCCGCGCCTGCTCGATCCTCATCGACCCCATCGTCAGCGGCCTGCAGAAGCTCATTGCCACCTTTGACCCCGAGTTCCAGAACCGACTGAAGAACCGTGTCCTCCTCGCGGGCGGTGGCTCGCTGGTCAAGGGGCTCGACTCTGCCATCGAGAAGGCCATGAAGGAGCGCCTTGGCGGCGGCAAGGTCATCAAGATCGAGGAGCCGATCTACGGCGGTGCCAACGGCGCGCTCAAGATCGCCCACGACATGCCTGCGGAGTACTGGGAACAGCTCCGCTGAGGGTCGCGCGCCGCGCGTGCGCGGCGCAGCACCTCAGGCCAGTCCGAAGTCCTCGCGCAGCAGCCGCTGCAACGCGTAGAAGTCGCGGATCTCGTAGTGCGCCTTGGTGGCGCCTGGCTCGTTGGTGTGCTTGCCGGACCGCCGGCAGTGCACCGTGATGAGCCCCTCCCGATTGCACGGGTCGATGTCGTGGCTGGGGTTGTCGCCCACGTACATCGTGCGGCTGGGATCCAGCTTGAGCCGCTCCAGCACGCGGCGGTACAGGCGCGGGTTCGGCTTGCTGAAGCCGACCTGGTCGGTGAAGAAGATGGCGTTCGGCGTGAGGAACTCCAGCACGCGCAACCGCACCAGCTTCTCTGCCTGCTTGATCGTGATGCCGGCGCTGATGATCCCGCGCACCAGCGGCTTGCTGGAGAGCCAGCGCAGCACCTCGTAGACGTCGTCGTGGACCGTCAGTTCGCGCCACTTGGTCTCGTGGTACGCGACCACGCCTGCGGCCACGATGACCGCACGGTTGACGCCCGCACAGGCCTCGGGAGGCAGGCGGTCCAGCACCTTGTCGAAGTGGTTGCCGTAGTTGCTGCTGAACTCGACCAGCACCTCTTCCAGCTCGCGCAAGGCGACGTCCCGGTCGGCCTTCAGGCCTGCGCGCAGCATGGCGCCCACGGCCTCGCGGCGGGCCTTGTCCGCGAACACGGACGTGCTGAACAGCGTGTCGTCGATGTCGAAGAAGACGGCGTCGAGGGGGCGGGTCACGGGTCGGCTGGGTGGGGAGGAGGCTGCAGGGCACCAGTGTAGGGCGGCAGGTCCGACCCGGGTACATGGGTGACCGTTTTGTCGGGGCACATGGGTGACACTTGGCGCTCGCCTCGTGGGCTGGATCGGGTCCGGGCAACGTGCGTGCCGCTTGCGCCCGTTCGGCGGCGATGCGAAGCGCGCGCGTCGTCTCGATCGCGCCCGGGACCTCCGCGTGGTCTGTCCCCGCCCCGCAACCCTGCATGCCCACTGGCTCATGGGCCGAGCGCCCGCCGGGTGCCGTGGTCGAGATCGCCCGAACACCCTGCGCCCTCGTCCCCGGACCGCAGTCAGCCTTTCGCCTGCAGCAAGCGAGTGGCCCCGGCGACGACCGCGGTCTCCGTGCGCAGCGTGAGCGGCCCAAGGCTTCGCGCGGCGAAACCGGCGGCGAGCAGCATCGCGACCTCGCGATCGGTGAAGCCTCCTTCGGGACCGATGACGAGCAAGCACGAAGTCGAAGTGGCCGCAGTGAGTTCGACTGGCGCCTGCGTCGCCACGTAGCGCTCGGCGATGCCGGGGGCCGCGCACAGGTCCGCCAGCGAAGTGGTCTCGGCTATGGTCGGCAGGATCGCGCGGTCGCACTGCGCGCATGCTTCGATCAACACGCGCTGCCAGTGCGCGCGGTCCTCTGCCCTTCGGTTGGTGCGTTCGGTGAGGATCGGGCGAAACGTCGACACGCCTGCCTCGGTGCCGTGCTCGAGCAGCCAGTCGGCGCGCGCGCTGCGCGGCAGGGCGCAGGCGATCTCCAGGTGGATACGGGGCGAGCGGCCGATCGGGATATCGAGGGGGGAGGTGACTTCGACGAGCACTTCGCGCGTGTGGACCGCGCGGACCGTGGCTGCGACCTCGTTGCCGTTGCCGTCGAAGAGAACGACTGCGTCGCCGGTGCTGGTGCGGACGATGCGGCCGAGGTGGTGCCCGAGCTTCTTGCTGAGGGTCGCGAGGCCTTTGGGCGGGAGCGGGTTCGCGTAGTAGCGGCGGGACATCGGGGGTGGGTGATCAGGCTACCGCACGGGCTCTCCGGGGTCCGACCCGGGCACGTGGAGGACACTCGGCGCAGGTCTCGTGGAGGTCACTCCTTACAACCAGTACTTCGCGAGCACTGTGCTGCAGCCAACGGTCAACTGCTTTGCGACCGGCTATGTCCGTTCCGCGACCTCCAATCAGCCGGTCCGCCTCCTCGACGTCACCCGGCCCAATCCCAGTGATCCATCCGCTCCGGTCAGCGTGGTGAGGTCGGTGACTTCGCCCAGCGGGCTTGCCTCCTTCCAGCCCAACGGCAACGTGCTGCGCATGAACCGCCTGCAGGGTTACGAGGCGATGCAAATCACGGCCACGGTCACCATGCCAGGCGGACGCGTGGTGTCGGATACGCAGACCTGCTACACGCAGTTCAAGTGAACCGCTCCGGTGTGCGCACGGACCAGCGGGTCCAGGCCGCGCAGGCTCCGGCATGAGAGCGATCCACGCCCCGCGGTCGCGAGTGCGAAGGCGGACCTGCTCGTAGGTCTGGCGCGGTCGACACTCGGCCAGCGCCTCGGGTGCGTCGCGGAACTGCGGCAGGGAACGGCCGTGGTCGCCATCCATCTGGTGCCGTGTGCCACAGGGTGTTGTCGAGCGCGCGATCCCAGTGGGTTTCTGCGGGGGCGGCGGGACCGTGGCCCCAAACGCAGCGCGGGCCACCAGAACGGATCTGGCGGCCCGCGTCAGGACGGTTGCCGGGGGGACGCCCCGGCGCACCGCTCACTTGCCCTGGGAGTACTCGTGCAGGTCGGTGATCCAGGCGCGGACCATGACCATCAGGCTGCTGCTCTCGTCCAGGCTGCCCTCCAGCTTGAAGAGGAAGGAGACGAGGGGCAGGTCGGCCAAGAGGGGCACCGAGCTCTTGCGGTCCACCTGCAGCATCTGGCGCAGGCCGCCGAGCAGCACGCTGCCGCCGTCCGGCACCTTTGCCGTGGTGGCGAAGCTGGTGACCGTCAGGGTCGGGAGCTGCATGGTGACCGGGAGCGTCGAGGCGCCGAGCGACGTGGTGAACGTCGGGATCGGCTGGACGAGCTCGGCCACGGTGGGCTGCAGGTCCAGGATGATGTACTTGCGGTCCTGCTGGATCACCGGGCGGACGTCCAGCACGAGGCCGTCCTGGATCACGTCGACCTTCGGGTCGGCGATGAACGACGCCTGGGCGACTTCGACGTCGAAGTCACGGACGAACGAGGTCTGGTTGATGATCGCGACGTGGCCGCGCTCTTGGTCCATCACCGAGATGAGCTGGCTGTTGACCAACTCGGCGTTCGAGGACTTCTGGACCGCGCGCAGGATGGCGGCGATCTGGAGGTCGTCGAGGTAGGTGAGACCGAAGGTCAGGCCGCCGTTGGAGCTGAGGGCGCTGCCCACCGGGTCGGTGAACACGTTCTCGGTGCGGGCGCGCATGTCGCCGTCGCCGCCGTCGTTGTAGAAGGCACCGGAGACCGGGTTGGCCGCAGGGTCGGCCGTGCCGTTGTTGTCGAGGCCGCGCGACGAGTTGTTGACCAGGCCGTTGGTCACGTCGTCGAGGGTCGCGACGTCACCCTTGTTGCCGGCACCGCCGAGGCCGCGGAAGTCGACGCCCACTTCCTGCAGGAAGTTGCGCGACACCGTGAGGAACTTGGCGTCGATCGTCACCACCGAGGTGGCGAAGCGGCGCATGTCCTCCAGCACGGTGCGGATGCGCTGGTGCATCTCGCGGCTGGCGGTGATGACCAGGTAGCCCTGGTCCTCGGGCTTGAGGTCGACGCCCTCACCTTCCCAGTACTTGAGGTCGGTGGCTTCCTTGATGTTCGAGACGAGCTGGTCGAGCTCGACAAACGCGACCTTGTCCTCGCCCTCGCCACCGGTGCGCGGGGTGTCGCCCGAGTCGGTGTCGCTGGGGATGTCGCGGATGCGCGGCGGCAGGAACTGCGTGCGCTTGAACACGAGGTCGCGCACGTCGTAGGTGTTGGATTCGAGCGCGCCCGAGGCCTGCGACTTGTTGCCGATCACCACGGCGCCGTGGCGCACGGTCCACGCGAGGTTCGTGGAGCGCTTCACCATGTGGTTGAGGAAGTGCTCAAGCGAGATCGGGTTGACCAGCTCGATCACCACCTTGAGGCTCTCCGAGCTGATCACCTCGCGCGCTTCCGGCGTGATGATGATCGGGACGCCCGTGATGCGGGAGAGGTTGTTCTTCACCTCGAGGTAGTCGCCGTTCTCCTCGGTGAGGGTGAGGCGGCCGACCATCTCGGTGCGTACGCGCTCGAAGAGTGCCTTGTCCTCGGGGCTGACCGTCTCCGGGCCGACGTTCGTGTCCTTGCGGCGCACGGCCTTGGCCCAGGTCTCCGGGTCCATGCGGAGCACGTCGGTCTGCGGGACCTTCAGCTCCTCCATGGCCTCAAGCATCTTGCGGATCTCGCGGGCCTTCTCGTTGTAGTACGAGTCCGCCATGTCGTCGCGCGATGCCTTGATGGAGGCCTCTTGCAGCTCGATGGCGACCGCGTTGTTGGGCTCCAGCTCCAGTGCCTTGGAGGATAGCTCGCGGGCGAACGCGAAGCGGCGGTTCTGGAAGGCGAGCTGGCCCTGCTGCAGCAGCGCGTCCACTTGGGCGCGGCGGCGGCTCTGGTTGGCCTCGAACTCCTCGCGCAGCTTGGTGGCAAGTTGCTGGCTCAGCTCTTCCTGCTTGGCGCGCATTTGCGCGTCGAGCTTCTTCTCGGCCTCAGCGCGCAGGCTCGCGACCTGGGCGGGGAGGCTGCCCCAGTCCTGCTCGTTGGCAACCTCGATGTCGAGCGTCGCGAGGCGCAGGCTGTCGACGGCGCCGGCGAAGTTCATGCTCGCCATCTGGTCGCGCGCCACCTGCAGCTTCTCGTTCACGGCGCTGCGACGGCGGTCGGCCTGGATCTGGGCCAAGCGCTCCTGCTCGTCGTGGAAGCTCAGTGCCGTGCCCACAGGGTTGCCCTGCTCGGCGCTGACGGCAGCGATCAGGTTGCGGACCTGCTCGTTGTTCTCGTCGAGCTCCTTCGCGCGCAGCAGCTCCATCATCGCCGCGTCGAGCTTGCCCTCTGCGCGCAGGCGCTGGCCCACCTCGAGGTACTTCTCGACGAGAGCCTTGCGGCGTGCGGCCTCGAGACCCTGCGGGTCCTGGGTCGCAGCTTGCGCCGCGGGAGTCGTGGCGACGGTGCCCGCGGCGGGCGCGGTGCCGGACTTCGATTCCGACGCCGGAGAGTCGGCGGAATCGGTGGTGGAGCAGGAGACACCGCCGAAGAGTGCGACGGTCAGAGAGGCAGCGAGAAGACGCGAATGATCGAGGGCCATCGTGTCACGCTCTGGGACTGCGGAGTTGCGAGGATTCCGCGCGTTGTGGACTCACTCCAACTCGGTGCACTGGTGCCACTTGCAGGGATGCCGACGGGGGTACGACGGGCATGGGACTGGCGACGGTGACCGGGCGGGAGAGGGGACTCGGGATGCGGTTGCAGGCGAAGTTGCCCGCATGCACCCCGGGGGTAAGGGCAGAAACCTACCGATCCCGAGCACCCTGTTCCAGAGGGTTTCTGTTCGGATTCGAGGGCTTTGTGTGCCGGTGGCAACGGCACTCCGGCACGAGCCTGCCGATCCTCAGCCTGCATGAGTTCCTGCGCAGGGAAAGGGCGCCTCCCACAACGCACGCGGCCCCGCAGGTTGCACCTGCGGGGCCGCGTGTCCGACGGAAGTGGGGGCAGTGAGCCGCCCACCGTGGGGGTCACTTCTTGGGAGGCATCGCACCGAGCCCGCCGCCGAAGTTGATGTTCTCGAAACCAGCGGCCTTCACGGCGTCGACGGTCTTGGCCACGTCGTCGTAGTAGCTGCCTGGGTGGGGCTCGATCACCACGTCCATGGGGCGCAGGACGCCGGTGTCCTTGTCCTTCTGCCACGTGCTCTTGTCGTTGGCGATCTTGGTGAGCTCGGCCTTGAGGCGGTCAAGGTCCGTGATCTCCCGAGGACCTACCTGCCACTTGAACTTGTGGCCGGTGATCTTCATCGGGTAGGGGCGCATGGTCTCCGGGTTGATGCCGGTCTTGTTGCCTTGGCGGGGGCTCTTCACGCCTTCCGCCGTGGGCAGGATCAGCACGCTCAGTTGCTCCTGCGGCTCGACCTTGAAGCTCTGGCTGCCCTTGTCCTTGGGCAGGTATGCGGGCAGCTTGGCCTCGAGGATCTTGAAGTCGATGCAGAGGAAGAAAATGATCAGGAGGAACACGACGTCGATCATCGGCGTCATGTCCATCTTGTACTCCTCCTGGGCCATGTCGAGTGCGTTGCTCATCGTGGGGGTCCTGCGCTTGCTGGTTCGTTGAGGGGGTGCTCGCGGAGGTCAGTTCCCAGCGGGCTTCGGCTTGAGTTCCTTGTCCTTCTCGGACATGGCGAGTTCCAGCTTCCAGAACGCTGCCTTGGGCTGGCTGCACTGCTTCATCACCTCACCCACGTAGTGCCACTCGGTCCACTTGTCGGCGCGGATCAGCACCGGGTCGTTGACCAGCCCCACGTTCGTGGTCCCGATCTGCTTGTTCTCGATGTCCAGCTTGATGGACTGCTTGAAGTACACCAGCAGGTCCATGATGGGGGCGTAGTTGGTCCCGTGCTGGCCCGGGTCGTACCAAACCTTGCCCTTGTAGACGATCATCCCGTTCTGCAGGATGTTGATGATCGGGCGAACGTCCGGCGGTTTGTCGTCGGGCTGTTGGTACTTCGCCTCGGGAAGGATCAGGTCCTCGAGGCTCTGCTGGCTGAGGTCGATCACCAGGACGAAGAAGATCATCAGCAGGAACACACAGTCGATCATGGGCGTCATGTCCATCTCGACGTTCTGCTGGGCATCTTTGAGGGCTTGGCTCATCGTGGGCTCCGCTCGTGCAACGGTGGAAACTGCCTCAGGGTTCGCCAGTCTGGCGTCCGGGGGCCTCGCGACCCCCGATCCCTGGTCCAGCCAAAGACAATCAGTTCAGTTCTTATCCAAGAACGACTTGCTGTTGCCGCTCCGGAATCGCTCGAAGAAGTCCTCGGCCTGCGCGTTCACCTCGGTGGTGATGCGCACGACGCGGTTCTTCAGCACGAAGAAGAAGAGGCCCACCGGGATGGCAACCGTCAGGCCGAGAATCGTGGTCACGAGGGCCAGCTTGATGCCGCCTGCGAGCTGCGCAGGAGACACCGAGCCACCGGCGGCGGCGATCTCACCGAAGGTCACGAACATGCCCGTCACCGTGCCGAAGAGGCCCATCATCGGTGCGATGGCCGACATCAGGGAGAGCCAGCCGACCTTCTGGAACAGCTTGACTGATTCTTCGGTCTGCATCTCACGCATGCCGGTCTGGATCGTGTCGAAGTGGTGACCCATCTTGGCAAGGCCAGCCCCGACGACGCGCGTCAGGTAGTTCTTCTCCTGCTCGCAGAGCTCGCTGGCCTGCTGCCAGTTCTGCTCCTCGAAGAGTGCATTGAGCTCGTCCACGAGTTCCGGCGGCGCCAGCTTCTCGCGCTTGATGCTCATGAAGTTCTCGATGATGAGCGCCAACGAGACCACGGACATCAGGATGATCACGTAGCCGATGAAGCCTGCGTTGGCGAGCATGTCGCCGAGCACGCTGCCAGAGGCCTCGGCAGCGGGAGCTGCTGCAGGGGCGTCCTGGGCGAGGAGCACCGTAGAGAGGGCGAGAGGGGCGGCGACCGCAAGCATGCGGCCGAGGGTCAGTTGCTTGAGGATCATGGAGTCTTGTTCTGGGTAGGTGCACGGCAGCCGAGCCGTGCGGGAGAACCAGGGGGACGGGGAGTTTGGAGGAAGGGGCCTGCGGGCGGAAGCCCCCTCAGGGGGATTCTCCTGCAGGCGCAGGAAGGGTCTGGAGGAGGATCCTCAGGTGGATCCGTGCGACATCACTTGGCCAGCTCGGTGCGCGCGAGCACGGCCCAGCGGGTTGCGGGGTAGGACTTGGCGACGATCTGGAAGTAGTTGCGCGCGCGCGCCTTGAAGGTGTCGCCCTCCTTCTCCATGCCGAGGGCCAGCATGCAGAGGCCGAGGTAGAAGTTGGCCTTGGCCGCCGACTCGCCGGAGCCGGAGTCGAGGATGCTGGCTTGGGCGAGCGCCATCTGTGCCTGCCGCAGCTGCGCAGGGTTGGCTTCTCCGGCCTGCAGGAAGAGCGCCTGGCCCTCCCCGGCCTTGGCCGCAGCCACCAGCTCGGGGGTGGCGTTGCCGCTCGCGAGGCTGCGGAAGAACTCGATGGCGCGCAGGTAGTCCTTGGCGTTGACGTAGGTCTCGCCCTCGCCGACGCGGGCGCTGGTGCGGATGGCCTTGAGCTCGGCCTCGTCGGCCCCCGGGTTCG
>JBEGVB010000058.1:0-6870 GCA_041178545.1 Planctomycetota bacterium | reverse complement strand
GTGTTGGGCGGCAGGAACACCTGCGGCGGAGTCGGGTTGACGTCGAACATGCGCGGCTGCCAGTAGAGCAGGCCGCCGTTCCGCGGGGAGTTGGGGTCGAAACCAGCCTGCGCACCGGCCGTGGTAGTCGTGCCCGGAATCCAGCACTCGCCTCGGTTCACGCGCGAGATGCCGCCGAGGTTCTGGTTGTCGGCGGTGCGGCTGAAGCGGATGGTCTCTGCAGCCACCAGGCTGCCGCCCTGCAGTCGGTACTGGCCGAACAGGTCGACGGTGCCGGGAGGCGTGCCGTCCTCGTCCACGTCCTCGAACCGCGAGATGCGCCAGCCGACTCGGTTGGTCGGGTTGGCACTGTTGAGGGTGTAGTTGAACGACCAGTTGCTGATGGGCAGCGACGGGTCGGCGTACACCGCAATCGGGTTGCCGGCCAGGTCGGTGACGCCCGCGGTGCCCAACAGGATGTGGAACCAGTAGCTCTCCGCCGTGCCGTTCACGTGGAAGTGGCCGAGCGGCGGGGTGAGCTGCAGCGTGGTGCCGTCACCGGACTGGTCGGACCAGCTGGTTGCCACCACCGAGAGGGCGGCAGGCTTGGGACGGTTGATCAGCTCGGCAAAGTTGGCGCCGGTGATCGTGCTGTTGGTGAGCAGGAAGTTCTTGGTGACGTCGATGTCGTCCAGGTCCACCGGCTCCGAGAAGGAGACGGAGACCGAGGAGAAGGTGTCCACCAGCGTGCCTGGGGTCACGGCACCGACCGGGGTCGGGTCGATGTTGACGTACACGCTGCGACGGAGGGCATCGCTCACCGAGCCCGAGCCGTCCGTGAAGCGGACGTTCTCGTAGTAGTGGCAGCGGACCACGCAGTCCTGGCCGTCGATGAGGTCGTTGGCGACGTAGCGCACCGGACGGCCGAGGGAGTCGACCGCCGGGCTGACCGTCGCCAGCTTGACCCGGATGAAGTTGAGGTTCTCGCCCTGCGTTCCGTCGGCAGCGCGCGCGAGGGCCGGGAAGGCAGGGTCGTTGCGGACCGTGCCGACCTCCATGTTCTGGAGGATCTCCGCCGAGACGCGCACGGCTTCCGTGCTGCCGTCGGGCAGGCTCACGTTGACCACCTGGATCAGGCGGTCGCCAGCGCGCAGCGGGGTGACCACCGGCACCTGGACCGGGCCCAGCGGGTAACCGGTGCTCGGGTCGATCGGTCCCTCCACCATCGGGTAGCGGGCACGCACCGGCACCTGGATGCCACGCTTGTTGAGCGTGACGATGTTGTTGACCAGGTCAATGGCCGTGATGCCCATGCCCAGGTTGGCGACGATCATGGGCGGCTCGGCATCGGAGATGGCACCGAAGCGGCCGTCGGAGGTGTTGCCGGAACGGAAGTCGCGGATGACCGAGTCACGGCCGAAGCTGTCCACTCCGTTCAACTGCTCGATGGCGTCGGTCTGCACGAAGAACTGCGAGGAGGCACCACCACGGCTGGGCAGCGCAACGCGGATGTTGGCGGTGACGTTGTCCACGCTCGGCGGCATGCCGGGGACGTTCTGCCCGCCGCCGGCTTCCTGGCCGAGGATCGTGGTGTCGAGGATGATCGCCCGCTGCTTCACGATCGGGCGGTACGGCAGGGCGCGGAACGCCTGGTTCGGCGGCACCACGGCCGGGTCACCCTTGAACTCCAGCAGCTGGATCGCCGACGGGTTGACCTCGAAGAAGTTGGCCGGCAGCGAGAGGTTGCTGGAGAAGTTGAGCTGGAACGCGCCGTTGCGCGGTGCCACCGGGATCGGCCGCTGCACCGTGTTCTGGTTGCGGTAGGCATCCGGCAGCGTCGGCAGGCTGCTGGTCGCGAACGTCAGCGCCGACTGGAAGTTGGTGGACTCCAGACGGTCGTCCCACAGGATGAGCAGCGCCTCGTGGCCCGTCGTCGTGTCGAAGGGCAGGAACTGGTAGTCGGCGTTGCCGACCTCGTTGCCCGCTGGGTCGAAGAGCGGTTGGCTCTCGATGAGCGGGTCCACGAGCACGTCCTTGGCCACCAGCACTTCCTGACGGAACAGTCGGTTGCGACGGTCCGTGTAGCTCGGGTTCGTGTTGGCTGTGTCGATGCGGCGGTAGGCGTACACGTCGACCAAGCGCCCGTACTGCACGCTGCGGAGTTGCAGGCGGTCGTCGCCGACGTTGGCATTGCCCGAACCATCGTCCGAGCTGCCGTCGCATGCGGCGAAGAGGGCGAGGCAGGTGAGAGCAAGCGCTGCCTGGCTTCGGTAGGACTGCTTCATGGGAGATCGCGGGTAGAGGGGAGCGCGGAGCAGGAATCGGGCGAGGGAGTTCGGGAAGCCGCCGCAGCCCGTGTCAGAAGCGATACGGGATGCGGAGGAAGTGCAGTTCCGGACGCGGCGAGCTGGGGCTCAGGCCGGGCGGAACGTCCGTGACCACCGACTTGAAGCCGGTGTTGAACACCACGTCCCACTGCACATAGCTGGCGCCGAGCTGGCGGATCTGCTCCTGCACGGTGGGATCGGTGAGGTTCAGCACGTACTGCGAGGGGTTCGCAGGGAAACGCTGGGCGGCCGGGTTGGCGGGGTCCTGGTGGAACGCGAAGCCGATGCGCACGTTGGCGATCGGGACCTGCGAGTTCGGCAGCGAGCCCGAGTAGGTGCCGCCGAGCGTCTCGGCACCCTGCGTGCCACCGATGCGGATCTCGAAGAACTTGCTCAGCACCCGCAGGCGGGTCGATCCCTCGGGGATCGCACCCGAGGACGGGCTCAGGAGCAGGATGCGGTCCGAGTGGGACAGGATGCGGAACGTCGGGTTCAGGTCCGCGCTCGCCGAGGCGAACTGCACCTCGTACTGGCTGTAGCGGTCGACGATGGTGCCGAGCGCGGCCGAGGTCAGCTCGACGCGGATCGCCGGCTCACCGCCGAACGTCGCGTTGGTGTTGATGCCGAGGATGTCCGCGTAGTTGACGGCCACCGGGTAGACCGGCTTCGCGCTGGTGCCGTCCACCTGGTAGTTCGCGTAGCCATGCGTCAACCCAGTCGGGTTGTTGAACGTCGCCGCGAACTCGTAGGTGGGGCCAGCCAGCAGGTTGTTGACCGTGTCCTGCACGATGCCGCGGGGCTGGTTGTCCGGGGCGGTCAGCGGACGACGCTTGCTCGAACCGGTGTCCAGCCACTTGGAGCGAAGGCGCGTGCGGTTGCTGAACGTGACCGGCAGGAAGACCGGCGACGGACGGATGTCGCCCTCGTTCGCACCGATGTTGGTCGGGGTGTTGAAGTCGTCGACCAACGTGCCTGCCGAGTTGGGGAAGCCGCGCCACGCGAGCAGGTCGCGCTTGGCGGTGCCGGTCTGCGGGTTGCCGTCGCGCAGGAAGACGATGTTGTCGTCCAGCACGGTGTTGGTTGCGTCGGAGTTGGCCGTCGGGTCGTTGGGGTCGCCGGGGGGCGCCATCAACTGCACGATGCCCATGCCGCCGAGCGCACCCAGCGGAGCCGAGTCGTACTGCGTGCCAGCCAGCACCGTCTGACCGGAGGCCGGGTACTTGGCCGCGATCACCGGCGCACCGAAGGTGCCGGTGGTGCACAGCATGCCGTCCGCCGAGATGACGAAGTCGTAGTCGTTCTGGGCGTAGGTGAAGCGGTTGGCCGCAGTCACGCCCTTGGCGTTGAGGATGATCTGCTTGCCGGCCATGAGGACAACCATGCCACCGGCGCCGGCGCCACCGCCACCGCCCTGGTTGCAGGAACCGGCCTGCTCGCCACCACCACCGAAGCCGCCGTCGGCAATGATCTTGCCGGTGGGGTCCACGATGATGTTGCCGAGGGCCTTCACGACGAGGGCACCGCCACCACCACCGCCACCGCCACCCTTGCTGTCGTTGACGAAGTTGACGTCGAGGGGGTTGCAGCCACCAGAGTTGGACAGGTCGCCACCGCCGCCGCCACCGCCACCACCGCGCGGCGAGGCGAGCTCGCCCGTGATGCGGATCTGGCGCTGGACGTTCACGGCCGAGCCCCAGAAGTTGTTGTCGGTACGGGCATCCGTGAAGACCGTCGGGCCGGCCTCACCACCCTGCAGGCTGCGCGAGGCCGAGCCGGCTGCGCCTTGGCAGCCCTGGCCACCCACTCCACGCTGCTGCTGGAAGGTCGTGCCGGTACCAGCAAGCTGCTTGTAGTTGGGGTCGCCCTGCGTCGACATCGAGCCACCGCCACCACCCGAACCACGGCCGCATGCGGCCTGGCACGAGAGCTGGCCCGGACGGCCGCCGCCGCCGGTGCGCTGGAACGGGCCGAAACCCGCCTGGCCGGAAAGGTCGCGCTGGGTGCCGCTGGGGCTGCCCTTGCCACCGTTGCCGCCCGCACACACACCGACACCACCTGCCGAGGGGAAGTTGGCCGAGTTGAGAGTGTCGACGCGCTGGCCGTCACCACCGCGCACGCTCAGTTCGCCGGCGACGCGGAAGTCACCGGTCACCAGCCACACCATCGGGTTCGAGCCGACGCCGCGGACGCGCACACCGGCGGGGATCGTCACGTTGCGGAAGTTGAAGACGCCGCCCGACACGTTGAACGGGCTGCCGTTGCTCGGGATGACCTGCGTGAAGTCGGTGCTGAGCACCACTTCGCTGATCGTCGGGCGGTACTCGAGGGTCGTGTTGGTTCCCTCGAAGTCGAAGCCCGCCTTCACGAAGCCGTTGTCCACCTCTGCGGTGGGCTCGAGGAAGGGCGCCTCGAAGTTGATGCTGTCGGCGTCGTCGAAGCTCTCCACCACCGCGTCGAACTGCGGGTCGTAGGAGGTACGGGTGCGGAAGGTGGCGAACACGCGGTTGTAGGCGGCGTTCGCGACGTTGGACTCACCCGAGATGTCCTCGAGGGTGTTCTCGACGATCACGCGGATCGTGGCGTTGTTGGGCAGCACGCCCACCGGACGCAGCACCAGCACCGAGCCGGCGAGGTCGTTGCGCTCCAGGTCCACGTCGGCCGGGATCCACTTGTTGAAACCGATGGCGGGATCCGGGTCGTCGTACTCGAGGAACACGCGGCCACGCTGGTTGATGGAGCGCAGCAGCGGGTCCGTGTCGAGGGCGACCGGGACGTTGCTGGAGTTGGGGTTGAGGGCTTGGTCGAAGCCGAGGCGCAGTTCCACCGCAGGCGCGCCGAACTTGTTCAGCACCACGCGGCCGTCGTTGTCCGGGGTCGGGGTGATGGTGAACGAGAGCTTGCGGGGACCACCGGGCAGCGTGTCGCGGAACAGCTGCGACGGCGTGGTGCCGTCCGCAGTGGTGAAGCTGAAGGAGACGGGCACACCCAGCCCCTTGCCAGCACCACTGCGCAGCACCGTGCCGTTGCGCGGGTCACCGGCCACCAGCGACACCAGGTAGGTGCGACCCGGGCGGAAGCCGCCGTTGTCGTAGGTGTCGTTGGTTGGGAAGCGCGGGATGAACAGGAGGCGCCGTCCCGGAGCCGAGTCGCCCGGGCTCGTCGAGACCTCGAACCGGCCGGTCGGCTGCTCCGAGACGGGCGTGCCGTTCTGGTCGAGGACCTGGAACGAGAACGTGCTCAGGTTGGCCGAGGTCAGGTCGACATCCGTGGTGAAGTCCACCCGGATCGGCTCGTTCAGGTAGAGCCGCCCGTTGTTGAGCGGTTCGGTCTTGAGCACGAGGAAGCTGCCGCCGCCTCCGGAGGAGTCGTCGCCGCCACCCGAGCACGCAGCCAGCAGGGCGAGGGCGAGGATCGCACAGGACGAGATCCGTTGGGTGTTGAGGTGCATCATCGGTCTGTGGGTGCCGCGGGTCCGAATGACCGTGCGGCTGGGTTCAGGGTTGCAGGCAGAGGGTCTGTTGGATGGGGAGAGACGCAGGAACCGTGGACGAAGGGAGAGAGGGCCTCAGTTACTGCGCTGGAATCGGTAGGAGAAGATGAAGGTGTCGATGCTCGGCGAGACCGGTGGGGTCGCCGCCGTGTTGTTGCTCATGAGGAAGCGCCAGTTCACGTAGCGCACGTCGCGCGGGGTGAACCCCTCGTTGGGCCCGGCGAACTGCGACAGGTAGGTCGGGTTCGTCAGGGAGTTGGGATCCTGCACGTAGCTGGTGACCGTGCGGTTGTAGAGGTAGGCCCACCAGTTGCGCGGTTGAGTCGTGCCCTGCGGCGGACGATCGTCAAACTTGCGGATGTGCGCGTCGGCCGCCTTGAAGGGGTCCTGTGCGAAGTTCTCAAAGCTCGGGCGCAGGATGGTGCGGATCGTGGCAGGGTAGAACGAGCCCTGGTTGACCCACTGCGACCAGTACCAAGGCCCCTGCAGGTTGGTGAGGGTGCTGCCCGGGTCGACGATGCCGGCACCGCGGAACTGGGCCACCACGCTCGTGCCGCTGGGCAGGCTCGTGAGCGGCGGGTCGAAGTCGTACGAGAACGAGGGAACCACGTTCTGGGGCAGGCGGTCCGTGGCCCCTGCGGGGAAGAACGGGCCGAGGCGCGGGTCGGGGCTGATCGGCTGGCTCGCACCGATGTAGACGCGGTGCGGGTTCAGGATGTCGACGAACCCATTGGTCGCCACGGTGGCGCGCTTCAGGAAGTCGATCATGATCCAGTAGAAGGTGTTGTCGCGCGAGCGCGTGACCGTGCCGCCGGCGCCGTAGCCACCGGAGGCCACGTTCCACTGGTTGCCGCCCGGGCCGACGCAGATGGCAGGCGAGGCACCTGCGGGCGGACGACCACCGGAGTAGGCGCGGAAGTTCGGGTTGGGATCCGACTGCACGGTGAGTGCCGTCTGCCACCCGTTGGTGCCCAGGGCGACGTATCCGTTGCCTGCAGGCAGGTTGGGCGAGTCGCAGTAGGTCCAGAAGTCACCCAGCAGCGGCAACGCGATGTTGCCCGTGAGGCCGTCCGT
>JBEGVB010000057.1:0-8068 GCA_041178545.1 Planctomycetota bacterium | reverse complement strand
GAAGTACTCCAGCAGGTTGCTGGCGAGCGCCTGGTCGTCCTCGATGAGCAGGATGCGCATGTCGGGCGAGAGCCTAGCGTCGGTGACGGTACGGCTCGGGTGGTTGACGCCGATTTGACGGGGCATGCGGCAGCGCAGGTGCCGTTGTCCGGTGCCGTGTGCTCGCCCGTCGTGACGCGGAATGGACGGCAACTGGACGGCGGCTCCTGCGGGGTGCGGAGTAGGTTCGGTCGGCAAGGAACCCCACATGATCCACGTTGCCCAACACGGCGTCCTTCTCGTCCTCTGTCTGTCGGCTGCCTGCGCCGGACCACGCAGCGGGGCTGCGGCGGCTGCCCCGACGCTGGCGCCATCGCCCCAGGACCCGGCCCCCACGGCAAAGGTCGGGGACGGCAAGGACACGAGGCCGGTGCAGCAGCCTGCTGCAGCACCGGAGGCGTTGGTCCCGCTGCCCTCGGTGCTCGACTTCACCAAGGGCGACGGCTTCGGCGTGGCCCTCGGCATCGGGGCCGAATACGAGGGCGCCTACGACGGGGCGGACGAGTACGAGTTCGGCATCGAGCCGGCAGGCGCACTGCAGTGGCGGAGTGGCGACCACATGCTCTTCTGGGAGGGCATCGAGGCCGGCTGGCGCTCGCTCGTCCACGATCGTTCGCTGCTGCAGTTGAGCGCCCGCTACGAAGGCGGACGCGATGCCGACGACTCGGAGGACGGCCGCCTAGACGGCCTCGACACCAAGGACGAGCACATCGTCGGCTCGGTCGAGTTCCGCCAGGGCATCGACGCCGAGTGGCGCAACTGGGTGGGCGGCAAGGCGTTGGTCGGCGAACGCGACTTCGGCCTGCTGGGCGTGCTGGCCGCGGGCCATCGGTTTGGCGAGGCCCGCGACGGCACCGGCACCGAGGTGTTCGGCTACGTGTCGTTCGGTGACGCCGCCTTCCTGAACAAGGACTTCGGCATCACCGCCTCCGAGGCACAGTCCTCGGGACTCGATGAGGTGCGGCTGTCCGGCGGCTACCGTGCGACCGGCCTGACCCTGGTGCATCGCTTCAACCTCTGGTCGCAGCTGCACTGCATCGCCCAGGCCAACGTCGAGTTCTACGGCGACGAGGTGCAGCGCAGTGACATCGCCCGCGACGACTACGAGGCGGAAGTCAGCGTCGCGCTGCTGTGGGTCTTCTGATCGCGGCCCCTGCATCAGGATCCCCGCGGGCAAGGATCTGCTGGTCACCCGGCGTGGGCTGTTCCAAGGGCCGGGGTTCGTGGAATATCCCCGCCTCGTACTCGCAAGAGACCCAGCATGGAACGTGACACCCGCAGCAGGCCCTCCGCACGTTGGCTCGTCCCCGTGGTCGTGGCGGCCATGGCTATAGGCTGGTGGCTGTGGCCGCAGTCCGAGGGCGGCGGCACGCCGTTGCCAGGCGTTCTCGACCGCAGTCCGGCGCGTGCCGTGGACGAGGCGGGCGTGGTTGGCGCGGGCGCGAGTCCTGCTCCCGCACCCGCCCGCACCGAGGCCCTGCAGTGGGTGGCCCGAGTGGTCGACGGTGAGGGGCGTCCGCTTGCCGGGGCGAGCGTGACCACGCGCGAAGCCACCGTGACAACCAACGCAGGTGGCATCGGCCTGCTGCCGTTGGAGCAACTCGCGGCGGGGCAGGTGCTGACGGCTTCTCACCCCGGCCACCGGCCCACGGTGCACGTGCTCACCGACGACGACCTGGGGCATGGCACACGGGAACTCACCCTGCACCGCACGGCCTCGGTGCGCGGCACGGTCGTCGACCATCTCGGTGTTCCGGTGGGCGACGTGGCGGTTGCCGTGCACGACGGCAGGCATGCCGGTCTGCGCGAGGACGGGCTGCTCGGCTCCGCGCGCACGGGTGCGGACGGGACGTTCGTGGTGGAGCTGCCCCACGGTGGCCCGGTCCAGGTGGTCGCGCGCAAGTTCGGCTTCGTCGCCTCGCACGAGGCAGAACACGGCGGCGTGCACGAGGTGCTGCGCACGACGGTTGCAGGCGAGCGGCAACTCGACCTGCGGCTCGTGCCGGTCCTCGTGAGCGCCGTGGGCATCGTCAATGCGACCAACGTCCCCAACGAGCAGGTCGCCCACTTCTGCGCGTTCTCGCGTGCGATCCCCCAGGAGCTGGACGAACTGCCTGCTGCGGCGGGCGCGGTGGCGGAGGAGGCGCGGGCGCGGCTGCGCGAGGTCGGCAGTGCCTTTGCGCACCTCGGGCTCTGGTTCGGCACGCCGCGGGTCGGGCGCGCGGTGCCCGCGCAGTTGCAGGTGCAGGTGGCCCTCGTCGACGGCAGCAGTGCCGAGCTCAGGACACCGCTGGTGCCGCTCGCGAACGTCACGGTGGGCGACATCGTGAGCCACGCGTTCGCGCCGTCGTTGGAGTTGGGCACGCTCGAACTCCAAGCGGCGTACCCCACGACGGTGGCGCTCGTGCAGGAGGGCCAGGTCTCGGGATGGCAGCGCACGCTGCAACCCGCAGCAGGGCCAGTGCGCGTCGTGCTCCCCGCGGGCAGGCACGTGGTCGCGCCGAGTCCGCTCACCGGGCTCGACCCTGCGCGTCGCCGCCGCGAGGTGGAGGTGGTCCGGGGCACGACGACGGTGCTGCAAGCAGCAGACGAGCCGCCGTTCGCACGGGTCGAACTGGTGGTCGCGGATGCCGCGGGGCCAGTGGAACTGCGGTGGTTGCAGTTGCGCGTCCAGGCCGCAACCGGGCTCCTCACCTTGCGCGGGCTCGCTGGCAGGTCGGTGGTGCTGTACCTGGAGCCAGGCCGTTGCACGGTGCGGGTCCACGACGGGGGCGGGCGGTTGCGCGGCAGGCTCGGCTTCGAGGCCGCGCCCGGGATGGCAGAGCCGGTGGTGGTGCGGATCGACTAGGGGCGGTGTGCTGGCGGGATTTGGGTGCCGCGGTGGGCTTGGACCGCGGGGAACTTGGAGCTAGGGTTCGTTGTAAAGTGCTTTTGTAAAATGGCTTGCGCTTGAAAGTGAAAAGACGGAATCCAGTTCCGACTTTTCAAGGTCATGGTCTCGATGCGCCGTTCCGAACGAGCTTGGGAACTGCGGCAGGCACTCTCCCGGAGCCCCATCGCCGGGCTCCTCATGCCCCGGCAGTGTGGCAAGACCACGCTCGCGCGCCGCCTGGAGCCGGACCGCATCCTCGACCTGGAGAGTTCGATCGACCGGCAGGTCCTGCGGCGGCGCCGTGAACTGGATGCTTTGGTGGAGGCGACTCGCGTTGTCCACGGTCTTGGCGTGCACGTCGGTCCCATGCTGGTGACGCTCGCATCGGGCGACTGCTGTTTCGGCGTTTGACCGGCATCACACGAAACTAGACCGAGAGTTTAGTTTGTTGCAGGCCCGTCAGGGCCGCAGGCAGTTTCCGCTGTCACCCATTTGCCCGGGTCGGCCCCCCGCCACCACTGTCACTTCCGCAGCAACACGGCCTCGTGCGTGGGGGCGAGCAGCCCGAGTGCGTCCTTGAGGCGGCAGTAGGCGAGCTTGAGGCGGGAGACATCGCGCGGGGCGAGTTCCTGCCGCAGTCTCCAAGTGATGAAGCTTTGGCGGTAGAGCGGTTCGAGTCCGGGGAACAGCGTTGCAGCCGACAGTGCATCGCCGCCGGCGAACTCGTTGGCCTTGAGCCGGTCGAAGTAGAAGACCAGACCTCCGGCAGGCAGCGTGTCGAGGATCCGTTTCGCCAGCGTCTTCCGGTAGTGGGCCGTCGGTACCGAGGAGAAGACCGTGCTCACGTGCACCCAGTTGCTCCGGGATCCGGTGCACAGGGAATCGCTGGGGGGTGGGACCGAGAACTGGATGCCCGGGTGGAGTCGCCGCGCAGCCTCCACCGCGTTGGGCCGCACGTCGATCCCGTGGATGTTGCCCGGGTCGATGCCGAGGTCGACGTACATGCGGGAAGAGCGTCCGGTCCCGCAGCCGACGTCGAGGACACGCAGGGCTTCCATCGGCCTGCCGCTCGCGCGCAGGGCGGAGACCACGGCGCGGAACAGGGCGACGCGGTGGACCACCTCCGGCTCGGCAGCCACGGGGTTCCAGGCATCGCCTTGGCCGGGCTCCAGCGACGCGTAGTCATGCATGATCCGAGAGACTTGGTCGTCGCAGTGAGGCTGCGCATCGCGAGGGGCTGCGGGGTCCGGACCCATGGCCCGACCGCGCTGGGGCACAGCTGGGTCTGGGCTCGGGTCTGGTCCGGTGCCGTGTGTCATCGATGCGGCCTCGGTGGCCGTGCGCGGTCAGGTCCTGCCCCAGTCGTGTGAGGCACGGCCAGTGGAACGCAACCACCCGACGGGTCAAGCCGGGAGGGCCGGAATGGGGCAGGAACGGTCCGGCTGCACCCGACGGCACGGCGGTGTCGCGCGTGGGACGCAGCCATCCTCACGCCGTCTTCACGACGGCTTCGACGCGGCTGCGGCCGTCCTTCACCGTGCGCTCCAGCCGCTCTGCGACACCGCGTGCGAGGCGCAGGCCGAGGCCGTCGTCGTCCGCGCGCGGGGCCAGCGGGTCGGTGCCGTTGTCGGCGGACTCGAGCACGAGCGTGAGCGTGCCGGTCTTCTCGGCGTACGCGACCGACACGTCGACGACGAAGTCCGCGAGCGCCGTCTTGTGCAGCGCGAGGAGTTCCTCGGCCAGCAGCAGCAGGTCCATGCGCGGCTCCTTGGGCAGGAGCTGGCGGTCGCAGAACTGCTCGATCTCGGCGTTGAGGCGGTAGAGGTCGAAGTGGACCGAGGTGAGCTGCCGCTGGTACTTGCGGACGTGCTGCAGGAAGGCCTTGGTGCGCTCGTTCTGCGGGTTGTCGAGCACCTCGTGGGGCGGCCCCGACTCCACGATGACGCCCTGGTCCATGAAGAGGACGCGGTTGGCGACGTGGCGCGCGAACTCCATCTCGTGGGTGACGACGACCATGGTCATGCCGTCGCGTGCGAGCTTCTGGATGACGGCAAGCACCTCGTTGACCATGGTGGGGTCGAGGGCGGAGGTGGGCTCGTCGAAGAGGATGACGTCGGGCGCCATGGCGAGGCAGCGCGCGATGGCGACGCGCTGCTTCTGGCCGCCCGACAGCTCGTCGGGCAGGTGGTGGGCGCGCTCGGCGAGGCCGACGGTGCGCAGCAGTTCGTGGGCCTTCTGCTCGGCCTCGGCACGCGACATGCCCTTCAGCTTCATGGGCGCGAGCGTCACGTTCTCGAGCACGGTGAGGTGCTCGAAACAGTGGAAGGCCTGGAACACCATGTTCATGCGCTGGCGCAGCGCCGGGACGTTGGTGCGCGGGTCGAGGGAGTCGACGCCGAAGACCTCGATGCGGCCTGCGGTGGGGCGCTCGAGCAGGTTGAGGCAGCGGAGGAAGGTGCTCTTGCCGGTGCCCGACGGGCCGATGACGGCAACGACCTCGCCCTTCTGGATCTCGACGTCGAGGCCCTTGAGCACGAACTGGTTGCCGTACGCCTTGGTGAGTCCCTGGACGCGGATCATGCGGCACCTCCCTTGGCGCGGCGGTGGCGCGGGTCGGTGACCCGTTCGAGGTGCTCGAGCGCCTGCACGAGGAGCCAGGACATGAGGAAGTAGAGGACGGCCACCATGATGAGCGGGAAGAAGGCGTCGAAGGTGCGGCTGCGGATGATGTCGCTCGCCTTGGTGAGGTCCTGCACGGCGATGTAGCCCACGATCGAGGTCATCTTGACCATGGAGATGAACTCGCCCTTGTAGACCGGCAGCACGCGCTGGATCAGCTGCGGCAACAGGATGAAGCGGAAGGTCTGGCCCTGGGAGAAGCCCATGGCCGCGCCTGCCTCGCGCTGGCCGCGGTCGATGCTGGAGAGCCCGGCGCGGAACATCTCGGACACGTAGGCGGCGAAGTTCATGCCGAACGCGAGGACGGCGATCAGCACGGGGCTCACGTTGACGGAGCCGAACACGACGTAGAACACGAGCATCAGCAGCACGAGCACCGGGATGCCGCGCAGCACCGAGATGTAGGCGCGCGCGGGCAGCTGCAGCACCTTGCGCGGCGACATGCGCGCAAAGCAAACGAATGCACCGAGCACGGTGCCGAACAGGGTGGCGAGCACGGCAATGAGCGCGGTGGTCCACAGGCCGTCGAGGAGCAGCAGGTAGCGCTTCTCGTGCAGGATGTTGGACTCGAAGCTGTCGCCGAGGCGCTGCCACCACGACTTGTCGCTCGCAGCGCTGCCGCCCTCGAGGCGCGCGAAGATCACCGAGTCCTGGTCGTAGTAGGGATCCGAGAAGTCGATCTGCTTGGCGCGCTCCTCGGTGCCGAACATGTCGGCGATGATCACGTCGACCTTGCCGCTCACGAGCGCCGCGATCAGGCCGGCGAACTCCTGGTCGGCGATCACGAGCTTGCGTCCGAGCCGCGCGGCAAGCCGCTCGGCCAGCTCCATGTCGAAGCCGGTGAGCTTGCCGTCCTGCATGCCGCAGAAGGGCAGGCCCCAGCTGGAGGTGCCGACGGTCAGGGTGCCGTTCGTGCCCGGGTTGGGGATCGCGGGCATGACCTTGCTGCGCTGCTTCATCCAGCGCTCGACCATCTGCGCGTAGGTGCCGTCGGCACGCAGCTCGCGCAGCATGGCGTTGAACTCCTCGCGCAGTTGCGGCTCACCCTTGCGGAAGCCCGCGTTCACCGTGGAGGAGAAGATGGGCGGCCCCACGACCACCAGCTCCGGGTTGGACTCCATCACGCTGATGAGGCTGATGGCATCGCTGAGCCCCGCATCGGCCTTGCCGGTGGCGACCGCGAGCGTGACGTCCGGGTAGTTGGAGAACTGCAGCGCGGTCGCCGCGGGGAACTTCTCCTTCACGTAGAGGTCGTAGACCGTGCCCGTCTGCACCGCGATGCGGGTGCCGGGCGCGCGCAGGGACTCGACGGTCGGTGCCTGCTGCTGGGCAGGATCGGTGGCCTTGCCGATGTCGCGCACCAGCAGCACCTGCGGGTTCTCGAGATAGGGCTGCGAGAATGCGACCCGCTTGCGGCGCTCGTCGGTGGCGTTCATGCCGGTGACGACGGCATCGATCTTGCCCGACTCGAGGGCCGGGATGAGCGCCAGGAACTTCATGTCCGAGAACTCGACCGGGCGGCCGAGCGCCATGCCGATGCGGCGCGCGAGTTCGCCGTCGTGGCCGCTCACCTTGCCGTCGCGCACGAACGTGATGGGCTCGCGCGTGGCCGACACGCCGATGCGCAGCGGTTCGCCCGCCTGCGGCAGCTGGAGCTCCGGCTCCTCGTAGGGCGTCAGGTCCTCCTTGACCCAGCGCTTCTTCATGTCGGCAAGCGTGCCGTCGGCAGCCAGCGCAGCGAGCACGCGATCGATGTCGGCGAGCAGCGCCCCGTTGCCGAGCTTCACGGCAGCGCACATCTGCTCCATCTCCAGCGGCTCCTCGACGAGGCGCAGGTCCCGGTTGCGCTTGCGCACCTGGAACGCCGTGGTCCACGCCGTGACGATGGCATCGAGGTGGCCTGCCTTCACGGCAGCGACGGCATCCATGATGTCGTCGAAGCACTGGATCGAGGCCTTGGGGTAGCGCGCGCGCGACAGGCCCTCGCCGACCGAACCCGTCATCACGCCGATGCGCGCATGGCTGGCATCGGCGGGCTTCTGGATGTCGAGGACCTGCCTGCTGCACGCCGCGAGGAACGCAAGGCACGCAACAAGCACTGCCGTGCGCCAGGGGGAGAACTTCATGCGCGGCCAACGGTAGGCCGCCGCACGGCCCGCGCCAGCGTCACTCCGGGTTGCCGACCACGAACACGGGGTTCAGGTCCACGTGCAGGCGGGCGAGGAGGGCGCGCGCGTTCGCTTCATCCACGGCCACGCAGCCGGAGGTGGCCTCCGTGGGTGCGGACCAGACGTGGAAGAAGATGGCGCTGCCGCGGCCGGGGACCGGCGCCTCGGTGTTCCACTCCAGCACGCAGCCGACCTCGTACTGGTCGTCGTCGCGCCGCATGCGCTCGGCGGAGACCGCGGGCTTGCCGGTCACCCAGCGGTTGTAGGAAGGGGAGGTTGGCTCGTCGACCCAGTGGTCCACGGCGGTGGC
>JBEGVB010000056.1:0-66227 GCA_041178545.1 Planctomycetota bacterium | reverse complement strand
GCACTGGCTGCTGCCAAGGAGCCTGCGGTCGCCAAGGCCGCGGCAGAGGCCACCAAGTGAGGCCTGCGCGCGGCGCCAACCTGTTGGCGCCGCGCGGCCGTGCAGCCTAAGTTGCCGCACGATGCTCCGCCCCTGGACCCTGCTCTGCTTCCTGCTCGCCGGCTTTGCCGCCATCTTCCTCGGCATCGGCGCCCTGATCCCGGACGGTTGGGAGGTTCGCACCGTGCGTACGGTGGCCGCTCCGCCTGCCGCGGTGCGCGACGTGCTGGGTGACCTCGCCAGCTGGCCGCAGTGGTGCACGCTCGCACCGGTCATGGGACCCAACACCGCCTCGGGCACCAGCGCCCCGAAGGCTGCAGAGGGAGTGCACCTCTGGTGGCGGGGCGCCCGCGGCGAGTCCCGCCTCACCTTCACGGCCACCAGCGACACGGCGCTCGCCTACCGGTTCGGCATCGAGGGGGCCCCGCAACTCGGCACCGGCGCGCTGGAACTCAGCCCGGGCGCCGACGGCTCCACGCAGGTCGCATGGGTCGACCGCGGTTCGTTCCCCACGCTGGCTGCGCGCTGGGCCGGTTGGTTCGGCGCGCTGCAGGAAGCGGTCCGTGCGACGCAGGAGGAGAGCCTCGGCAACCTCGTCTCGCGTCTTGGTCCCGGACAGGCGCGCTGAGCCTCACCCGGCGGTGACCCGGGTTGCCGTCACTGCACCGTGATGCGGCCGATGGCGGTGGTGGGGTTCACCGACACCACCTCGCCCGCTGCGTTCACCATCCGCACGTTGCGCAGGTGGATGGTGCAGTCGCCGAGCGTGCGCGGCGGCAGCACGTCGAGCCACAGGCGCAGCAGGTCGCCCTCCTGGAGCCGTTGCGCCGTCGGGTTCTGGCCGTCCCCGCAGACGATGCGGATGCCGCTGCCGTTCTCCTCGCCGTCCAGCGTGCGGAGGCCCTGCTTGGCCTCCAACGCGCTGCGCCCGGAGACCGGCCGGAAACGGCTCACGTCGTACTCGAGCTGGAACTCGACCAGCACGGCGTCGTTCAGCGGCCCGGTGACTCGCAGGTCGAGCGGCAGGGTCGACATCCCGGGCGCGGCCACCCCGTTGGCCACCTCGAATTTCGGCAGGTTACGGACACTGGGAGACGCCTCGGCGCTGGATCCGCCGCAGGCGACCAGCAACAGCAGGGGCAAGAGCTGTGTCCGGGCCATGCTGCGTAGGTAACCACGGACAGGGGGTTTCGCAAAGGGGGTGGGGGAACCAAGCCCAGAACGAAACTCGCGTTGCCGTGGGCAGGTCCTACGTCGAAGCCGTCCCCGGAGCGTGCGGTCGAGGGTGTGGCGTGGCAGGATCTCGCGCCGATGCGCACCCTCCCGGTCCTCCTGGCCACCTGCCTGCTCGGTCCCGCAGCGGCACAGGAAGAACGGCCCGAACCCGTGGCCC
This sequence comes from Planctomycetota bacterium, assembly GCA_041178545.1. Classification (GTDB taxonomy): domain Bacteria; phylum Planctomycetota; class UBA1135; order UBA1135; family UBA2386; genus JBEATZ01. The sequence continues at coordinate 64,795 of JBEGVB010000056.1, read as the reverse complement.
CGGCCCACCGCCTCGCCAAGGAGACCTCGCCCTACCTGCGCCTGCACGCAGGCAACCCGGTGGCGTGGTACCCGTGGGGCAAGGAGGCGCTCGAGCGCGCTCGCACCGAGGACAAGCCCATCTTCCTCTCCATCGGGTACGCGTCCTGCCACTGGTGCCACGTGATGGAACGCGAGAGCTTCTCCGAGCCCGGGATCGCCGCATTCCTCAACCAGCACTTCGTCTGCATCAAGGTCGACCGGGAGGAACGCCCTGACCTCGACGAGATCCACCTGGCCGCCGTGCAGGCGATGACGGGCCAGGGCGGCTGGCCGTTGTCGGTCTGGCTCACGCCCGAGTTGGAGCCCTTCTTCGGCGGCACCTACTTCCCGCCCGTGGACCGGAACGGGCAGCCCGGGTTCCGGCGGGTGGCGGAGACCCTGCACAAGGCCTGGGACGAGGACCGCGACGCGGTGCGGAAGGGGTCGCGCGAGCTCGCGCAGCATCTGCAACAGGTGCTGGCCCCGCGCACGGAGGCAGGTGCGCTCGGTCCGGAACTGGTGGACGGTGCCGTGGCGGCAAGCCTCGCACAGGAGGACACGGTGCACGGCGGTTTCGGTGCTGCACCGCTCTTCGCCCCCAAGTTCCCGCACGCGGCCGAGCTCCAGGTGCTGCTCGCGGCTGGCGCGCGCGGCGACGCGGCTGCGGCTGCGACGGCACGGCGCGCGCTCGATGCAATGGCACGCGGCGGGATCCACGACCAGGTCGGCGGCGGTTTCCACCGCTACACCACGGACCGTGCGTGGCTCGTTCCGCACTTCGAGAAGATGCTCTACGACAACGCCCAGCTCGCAGAGCTCTACCTGGCCGCGTGGCAGGCGGGAGGCGAGCGCACGGACCTGGAGGTCGCACGGCGGGCGCTCGAGTGGGTGCTGCGCGACCTGCGCGGTCCGCACGGTGCGTTCCACTCCAGCATGGACGCACAGAGCGAGGGTGAGGAAGGGCGCTGGTTCCTGTGGTCCAAGGACGAGGTTGCCGAGGTCGCGGGGGACGATGCCGCAGCCTTCTGCCTGCGCCACGGGGTGACCAAGGCCGGCAACTTCCAGGGTCGCAACGTGCTGTGGCAGGCGCAGACCCTCGAGGCCTTGGCCGCCAAGACGGGCAGGCGACCGGAGGATCTCGAGGCCGCATTCGCGCGCGTGCGGACGCAACTGCTCGCGCGGCGGGAGCTGCGGGTGCGGCCTGCCGTGGACGACAAGGTGCTCACTGCGTGGAACGCGCTCGCGGTCGGAGCACTCGCGCGGGCGCACCAGGCGACCGGTGAGGCGCGGTGGCTCGAGGCAGCACGAAGTGCAGCGGACTTCGTGCTGCGCGAGCTGGTGGTGGACGGACGCTGTTTCCGGAGCTGGCACTCCGGTGCCGCCCGGCACCCAGGCCACCTCGAGGACCATGCCCTGCTCGCGGACGCGCTGCTGACGCTGTTCGAGAGCGACTTCGACCCGAGGTGGCTGCGTGCTGCCTCGCAGTTGCTGGAGGTGGTGCGTGCGCGCTTCCTCGACCCGGTCGACGGCGGTTTCTTCTCCACGGCCGACGACCACGAGCGGGTGCTGGTCCGCGTGAAGTCGCCTGCGGAGTCGAGTGTGCCCGCGGGGGCGGCCGTGGCCGCTGTCGCACACCTGCGGCTCGGGTTGCTGCTCGCCGACGAGGCGGTCCATGCCGTGGGACTGCGGGCCTTGCAGTCGAACCGCAGCTGGGTCGAACGTGCGCCCACCGCGGTGCCGAGCCTGGTGCGTGCGCTGCAGTTCCACCTCGCGGACCCGAGGGAGGTCGTGGTCGTGGGCGAGCCCGACGACCCGGTGGTACAGGAGATGCTTGCCAAGGCCAGGAAGACGTTCCCTGCACCCGGTGTGGTGCTGTTGGTGCACGACGGCAACCGGACCGCGCTCGAGGAACTCACCCCGCTGGTGCGGGGCAAGTGGGTGGTGGACGGCAAGCCCGCAGCGCACGTGTGCAGGCGCGGCGTCTGCGAGGCCCCGGTGACCAGTGCAGCAGAGATGAGGTTGCGTTGACCATGCAGTCCCCGAGGACGTTCGCGGATGTCGTGTCCGGTGCCACGCCCGTGGTGCGGGTGCGGGAGGACGAGCAGCACCTGGCCTTCCTGGCGCCGAGACCGCAGCTGCCCGGGCACGTGGTCGTGGTGCCGAAGCAGGTCCACGACTCCTGGCTCGAACTGGACGCAAGGGCCTCGGCCGCGCTCTGGGAGTTTGCCAGGCAGGTGGCCCTGGACATGCGCGAACGGTTGCCGTGTGCGCGCGTTTGCGTGACGGTCATCGGCTGGGAGGTGCGCCATGCGCACATCCACCTGCTGCCGACCACGGCAGGAGGCCAGGTGCCGGGCCTGCCGGGCCACGAGACGACGCATGCCGAACTGGAGGCCGTTGCCGCCCGCCTGCGCGGCGGCAGCAAGGCCTGAAGTCAGCCGGCGCGGTTGTGCCGGTCGAAGGCGAACACCTGCTCGCCCGAGTCGGTGCGCAGGTAGTCGCAGAACGCGTCCGCGAACCGCTGCAACTCGTCGGCCACGGCCGTGGGCAGCTGGGCCCGCGTACGGGCCTCGCCGACGGCGAGGGCAAGGCCCCGGAACGGCGGGGTCTCGAGCAGGAATGCCGGGAAGTCCGGTGCAGGTGACGGCGGCTCCAGCAGCGCAGGCAACCGCTGCAGCCAGGTGCGCTGCGCACCAGCGAGTCGGGATGCCCACTGACGGCGTTCGCCGAGCGGGATGGACCGTGGGTCCGACGGGAAGTCGAGGTGGGCCAAGTTGCGTCCTCCGAACCGTTGTGGATCGACCGGTGGCACGCCAATCTTGAGTCCTTGTCGTCCCGTCCCTCGTTCCAGGCCCTGTCCCTGCCCGAGCACATGGCGGCCGCGGCACGGGCGCTTGCCGCGGGTCACGGTGCATGTGCCTCCTACGTTGCGAACGCACTGGTCGAACCCGACGGCGACTTCCTCGCGCTGCTGGTCGGTGACGAACTGCGGGGCCTCTGCTGGTTCGGCAGCCGGGGCAACCTCGTCCTCCTGGGCGATGACGACCTGCCCGGAGCGGCGACTGCTGCTGCGGTCCAGGCCACGCGCATCCCCTGGCGCATCGCCATGGGGCCGCCTCCGCTGGTCGACGCACTGGTGCCGCACCTGAGCGCGAGACCCCTCCTGCACCGGGACCAGTCGTGGTACGCGGTGCGGCCATCGGAAGTGGACCAGGGACTGTTGCGCGACGACGTCCGCATGGCCCAGCGCGGCGACCGGGAGGCACTGATGTCGGCAACGCTGCAGCTCAACGAGTCCGACCTCCACATCGACCCGCGGCGTGTCGACCGTCGCTGGCTGCGCGACAGCGTGCTCGGCCGCATTGCCGAGGGTTCGACGCACGTGATCGGTCCCGTGGGCGGCGTGCAGACCAAGCTGGACCTCGGCAGCCGCGGTCCCGGGGGCTGCGTCGTCGAAGGGGTGTTCACGATGCCGCAGTGGCGGGGCAGGGGGCTGGCAGCAGGCCTGGTGGCCAGCGTGGCGGCACAGCGTCCCGAGTCCCTCGTGTGCCTGCACGTGGGCGTGGCGAACTTCGCTGCGCGCGCCGCGTACGAGCGGGCGGGGATGTCCGAGCAGGGCAGGTGTCGACTGCTCCTGCTCGGCTGAGTTGGGCTACTGCGCCAGCAACCCGTTCCACCACGCAGCGCGCTCGGGACCCGTTGCCGGGTGCAGCAGCTCCCCGCGCAGCCGGACCGCATGCAGTTCCCCGCGCAGTCGCGCAAGTTCCCGGGCGGCGTCCTCCGTCCTGCCCGCGCTGCGAAGGGACCGCACCAGCTCTGCATGCACGGCAGGGTGTGCCGCGACCTCGAGTGCCTCGCGCAGGGAGGTTGCCTCCGCCGCTAGGTCTCCCGCCCTCCGCTGCGAGGCGGCGCGGACGCGGAGCCATCGCACCAACTCGTCGCGGTCCCCGGCCGTCGGCCGCGGAGGCAAGGTGCCGCCGCGCAGCACGGACTGGAGCGAGCCGAGGAACCGGAGGCTCGCATCCACCGCGGGAGCCGTCCCCGTGGACCTGCTCGCAGCCGCCAGCGAGTCCGCGAGGTCGGCTGCAGGGGCGGCATGGGGCGACGACAGTGCCACGACGGCCATCTCCGTGAACGGCCCGATGCGCGACTCCAGCAGCGAGGGGCGCTGCAGCAGCCAGGTGCACAGGCTCGTGATCCTCGCCACGTCGCGCCCCGACAGCGGGACGGATGCACTCCCGTCGCGTTCCGGCGGGAATGCCAGCATCTCCCTCGCGTCGAGCATGCGGACCATGTCGAAGCGCGCGACCGACTCCTCGACCGTGCCCTCGACTGCGTCTGCGACGAGTCGTTCGAAGCCGTCGCGGTCGCCGTCCTCGCAGAGTGCGATCGCCCGCGGGACCACGAGGCTGCCTGCCGGCATGCGGGCCTCCGCGTCGGCAAGGGCGCGGCGGGCCTCGTGCGGCCGCCCCACAGCCAGCAGTGCCCAGCCGTGGTGCACCGCCGCAAGGGCGTTGGCCGGCATGCGGAGCCGCAGCCCCGCCAGCAACGGCTCGGCCGTGGAGAAGTCGCCGCGCAGGTTGTGTGCCACCGCCACCGTGAGCCTTGCCTGTGCGTCGTGGGGACGCGCGGCCGAGTCGGCGGTGCCCAGCGCGAGCAGAGCTGCGTCGCAGGTGGCAGCCTCGGCTGGGTTGGCCGATGCGCGAGCGAGCAGGCGGCTGCGAGCCATCCGCTGCCGCAGCACGTTCGAGGTGCGCCCCGAGGGAGCGGGTCGATCGAGTGTGCGCAGCGCGAGCTCGCCCTCGCCCCGCAGCAGGTGGCAGGCAGCAAGTCCGTCCATGGCCAGCGGGCTGCCGGGGTCCATGCGCAGTGCGAGTTGCAGGAACCGGATGCCCTCGGCAGGCATGCCGTCCTGCAGCGCGTCGAGGCCACGTTCGAGTGCGACCACGGCATCCAGGTTGGTGGACGTGGTCGCGAGGCAGGCTACCGGACGTGGTTCGACGCGGTCGCCGAGTGCCGTCCTGCACATCCATGCCAGCTGGTCGAGTCCGGCTGCCAGCGCGCGTGCTGCCGCAACCGGCTCCGAGAAGCTGCCCAGGGACTGTTGGGCGACCAGCAGGGTGCTGCCGTCGGGCCGTTCCAGCGTCGCCGACGCGACCCGGGCCGTGCCGTCCACGTGCAGCTGCAGCGCATGGGCCTCCGTGCCCGCCGGGGTCCCGTCGGTCCACTGCGGCGCGACGTCGAGGTCCACGGACTGCACCATGCACTCGCGCCACCACAGGCGCAGGATGCGCGGTGGTGCGACCGGTTCGCCGTTCGCGGTGGGCTCGCGCAGCACCAGCAGCGAGCCCTGCAGCAGCGTGCATCGCACGGGCGAGGGTGTCGGCGGCAACGGGGTGGGGGACTCGGGCGTGTGCGCCGCACAGGCGGCAAGCACTGCGAGCACGGCCGGCGGGAGCAGGCGGGGCCTCATGGCGCCGCGAGGAGATACCAGATCCCAGCCGCAGGTTCGCCGGTTCCGCGCCACTTCCGGCAACGGTGCCGTGGAAAATCGTGGGAGCTTGCGGCCGGTGGCACCGGCACCTCAGGGCGCTGCTGAAGAATCGCTGCTGGAATGACGAAGATTGGGTGCGCGCTGCAGCCCACCAATGGGGGAGTGGATGCAGCGACGCAGAAGGTTGTGCAGGATCAGGGGACCTTCTGCGACGGACCAAACGGCTGGGGAGCCGGCTGGTACGGGCAAGAGTCGCGCGTGACGCCGGGGGGTGGATGCGCGCGGCCCGGGATCCCGCGGTGCCTTGCGCCGCCGCGGGAACACCTTTTTCCTCGGGCCTGCTGGCCCTCTGCGTCGAGCGGTCGTATCCATGACCCGATGCGGTGCGGAAGTGACTCGCGGGCCCGTCGGCCACGCCCTGGTGCGGCCCGTGCAACGGCCCTCGCCATGCTCGGGCTCCTCGCAGTCTCCTGCACGACCACGCAGGACACCGTCCCGGGCCGGGTGGGTTCCCTGCCCTGGGGCCGCGACGACCAGGGCCGGGCCATGCTGGAGGCACGTGCGCTGAACGACCGCGGCGAGACGGTTGCTGCCCTCGCTGCCGTCGAACGCGTGCTGGTCGTTGACCCGGGTTCCGTCGACGCGCACCGTCTGCGCCAGGACATCCTGCAACAGCGCGGACGGCTCGGCCTGCTCTTCGTCGAGGCGGACCAGCGGATCGCGGCGAACCCGGGCTCGGGCGAGGCAACCTACCTGCGGGCACGGCTGCTCGACGAACCGCAGCAGCGCGCTGCTGCCATGCAGCGGTCCTCGGAGCTCCAGCCCGACTCGGTCTGGCCTTGGATCGGTCTCGCCTACGCACAACGCAACCTGGACCCGCAACGCAGCCTCGACCTCTACCGCCGCGTGTACGAGGCCTCCGGCCGGCACCCGGTGGTGGGTGTTGGCTACGGCTCAGTGCTGCGGCAGGAAGGTCGACTCGACGAGGCGCTTGCCGTGTACGCCCACATGGGCACGCGCCGCGATGCGCAAGGTCTCGGCCAGATCGGGCAGGTACAGGTGCTCCTCGCGCAGGACAAACGACTGGAGGCATGGGCAGCCTTCCTCGACTGCCTGCGCATGCGACCGTTCGACCCAGCGGTCCAGAACCTCGCCGCGCAGTGGCTGCAGGCAGGGGTGGCCCAGGACCAGGCGAGCCAGATGCTCGAGGCCCTGCGCGAGGACCCGCGGCGGCTCGCCTGGTTCGCAGGCGGCGAGGGCACTGCAACCGCGGTGCGGCTCCTGCGCCAGCTGCACCAGCCGCACGCGGCCCTCGCGTTGGTGCGTGGACGTCCCGTCGCGCAACGCGAACCTGCGCTGCGCCGGCTCGAGCGCGAGTTGCTGCTCGCCACCGGGGACGTGCGCGGGTGCCTCGAGGTGGTGGCCCAGGACATCCCGAGCGAACTGCTGGAGGACGAGTCCAACCAGTTGCGCGGCACGTGGCTCCGTCTCGTGCGCGGCGAGTGGCGCGAACACGACCCGCTCTCCGACCCCCAGCGAGCCACGTCGCTGTTGGAGTCCCTGCGCGACACCGGCCTGCTTCCGGAAGCGGACCAGTTCGGGGCCCTTGCCCTGCTGCGCTTCCCGGGCCACGTCGGACTGACCGCGCTGCACGACGAGGTGGTGAAGGCGCTCGCCTTCGAGTCGGAGGTCCGGCGGCTGCTCTACTCCGGCTACGGCTCGCCAAAGCCGCCGTCGATGGACGACGTGCTCGCCCAGCTGCGCCTCCTGTCGACGCGCATCCACGGCAGGGACGTGGTGGGGGCGACGCCGCGGTTCCTCGTGCCCCTCGTGGGCGACCTGCTGGACCCGTTCTCCAGCGGACTGGGCGCGTGGTTCGCCCGCTACAACAAGCATCTCGTGCTCGGGCAGAAGTCCTCCGGCCCGGTCGAGGGCATGCTGCTCACGAGACTCTCCCTGCGCGAGCTGCCACGGGACGACGCGCTGCCACTGCCTGCGAGGTGCATGGAGGTCGTGTGCGAGAACCGCACGATCCGCTCCGTTTCCGGCGTGATCGGCGGCGACATCGCAGGCGTCGCGCTGCTCAACCACTTCCTGGTGGACCACGACTCCGTCCGGCAGTGGGCGGGCGGCATCCGCCAGCGTCGCGCTGTCGCTCAGGAGGACGGCGGCGCCCTCGCTTCGGACCCCTTGCCCACCTCGGTCGACCCTGCGGACCCGCTCGACGCCGAGTGGCGGCTCGCCCTCGCCTGCCCCGTTCCCGATGCAGAGCTCGAGTCCGCAGTGCTGGACACCATCCGCCACCACGAGCGCGCACACCTCGTCGACTCCTTCCACTACCTGCCGTTCGAGGCAAACCTCTGGCGCGGGCTCGGCCTGTTGTTCGCCTTCGGGTTCTCGCCTGCGGCCATCGAGGGCGAGATGGAGCGTCGTGCGGAACTTGCCGCCCTCGCGCTGAGCCCGTACACGCACCTCGTCCTCTCGCACGTGGCGGAGTTCCGCGACCAGTACGACCCGGCCTCCCCGCACGGTCGCGGGTTCCGGGCGCTCGCGGAGGAACTGGTGCTCCGCCTGCGCTCCCGCGGCGTGCCCGAGGAGCACCTGCGCACCTGCAACTGGCACCAGCTGGACCCCGTCCTGGTGCGCGAGGTGGCCCGGGAGATGCTGGGCAGGGTTCGTTCGGGCTGAGCCCACGGTCCCGGGACGGGGCCGCAACCTTGGTTCCCGACCGGGGGGCATGCTATTTGTTGACGCTTGGCGGTACCGCGCAACGCCCCGGAGCGGGGCCCTCGCGCGACACCCGAGGTGGAACATGTCCTCTTTCCGTTGCCGAATGCTCGCTGTGTGCGCCGTGGTGGTCGGGTTCCTGTCGGTCGGGCTCCTGTCGGCCCAAGGGGATCCCGCGGATGCCGGGAAGCTCAAGCCGGACCCCGAGGTGCCGAAGCAGCTCGCGACCCTCAAGGAGATCGTGGGAGACAAGAAGATGGCCCGTGACGCCGAGGGCGTGCAGGTCATCGACCTGCTCACCTCCAAGGTGGCAGCGGGTCTCGCCGAGAAGGACCGGAAGGATGTCGCCAAGGGGCTCGAGTCCGTCTTCACGGGCGGCAAGCTGCGCGAGGCCGCCTCGATCCAGCTGTACGTCGCTGCTGCCGCCGCGTTGGGCACCATGGGCAACGACGGGTCCAAGCCGCTCAAGGCGGCCTTCGACAACAAGCGGTTCCCCAACAAGCCGGAGTGGGTGAAGCTGCGCGAGGCCCTGTTGCGCAACCTCGGCAAGACCAAGGACGAGTCGATGGTCAAGTTCCTCTGCGAGGAGGCGAGGCGATCCCCGGAGCCGCAGCTGATGGCGGCTGCCGGCGAGGCGCTCGGCAACTTCGAGGGGTCGGACCAGAAGGTCCGCAAGGAAATCGTCAACAACCTGCTGATCCGCTACGGCGAGCTGGACAGCCGCTCGCGCGTCCTCGACTCCGCGGACATCGAGGCCCAGAACGCCCGCGACTACCTGGCTGTCATCTCCGACAAGTGGAACTCCACTCTCGGCCGGCTCACCGGTCAGAACTTCCGGCAGTACCCGGACTGGAACACCTGGTTCAACAAGAACCGCGCAGCCGACTGGTCCAAGTGATCTGCGGCTGAGGCAAGGATCCGCACTCCCCACCGTCGAAGCCGAGCCATGCTGCGGAACCTGCTGCCCTGGATGCTTGCCGTGGCCGGTCTCGGCGCCGCGTCCTGGATCACGATCGACCAGAAACGGCTTGCCGCCGAGGCGGGCCGGATGCGAGTCGAACTCGACGAGGCACGGCTCGCGGTCGAGGCGTCCCGAGAGGTCGCGGCGAGCTCTGCACGCACGCTGCGGGCTGTCGAGGACGAACGTGTCCGGCTCGAGATCGAGCTTGCCGGTGCGGTTGGAAAGGTGGAGGCGCTCGGCAAGGCACTCGAGGAACGTGCTGCGGCAGAACTTGCCGCGCGCAAGGCGGAGGAGGTGCGTCGTGCTGCAAGGGCAGTCGTGCCCGAGGGCGTGCGGGTCGCACTGCTCGCACTCCGCGACTGCCTGCGCGCAGACGGATTTGCCGGGTTGCGCTTCCTCTCCGCGAGTGCGATCGAGGACCAGGAGCTGCGCGACGTGGAGGTGCTCGACTCGGAGGCCGGCGAGTTCGAGTCGGCGCTCTTCCTCGCCCGCCGGATGCGGGTCGAGCTCGACCGTTCCAAGGCCAGCGTCGTGCTCCGCTTCTTCGAGGGCCACCGCCGCTCCGGCGCGGAGCGCACCGACTTCCCCGCCGAAGGGCTGGCACTGGAGTTCCGGCCGGTGACCCCTCGCCTGTGGGAGGAACGTCTGCCCTACCTGCTGCGTGCCACTGGCGTCGCTGCGGACGGCGCTGCAGGTGTCGTTGCGCCCGCCCCAGCCCCTTCGACCGACCCTCGCACCCGGGCGATGTGGCTGGAACGCTGCAATGCCCTGCTCGACGCGAGTGCGGCGGAGACCCGGTACCGGCTCGGCGAACTCGCCGACCTGAAGGACGGCCGGTTCGTCGGGGTGTCCTTGCGCGGCTACGACGCGGCAAACCGGTTGCAGGCCACCATCGACGCGGACACCCTTTGGATCGAAATCGACGAGGCTGCCGGTATCGTGCAACTCGTTCTCGCTGGCGGATCGCTGCGCACCCCGGGTGGGGTGTCGGCCATTGCCGAGGAAGGCATGAGACTCCTGTTGCGCGACGTGACCCCGAAGGCCGCCAGCGACGCCATGCTCGGCATGGTGGTGCGCCGTTGAGCGCGTCGCAGGAGCATGCCGTCGCACGCGACGGCTTCCGCGCCTGGGCGGCATCGTGGCTGCCGCGCGTCGAGGACGCGCTCGACCGGCTGCTGCCGCAGGCCTCGCAGGCGCCGACTGCCCTGCACGAGGCGATGCGCTACGCGATGTTCCCCGGTGGGAAGCGACTGCGCCCGATGCTGGCCCTGCTCGGTTGCCAGGCGACTGGCGGTGACGCGGCGCGCGCACTGGTCCCTGCTGCTGCCATCGAGTGCCTGCACACCTACAGCCTGGTGCACGACGACCTGCCCTGCATGGACGACGACGACCTGCGCCGGGGCAGGGCCACCTGCCACAAGGTCTACGGCGAGGCCACGGCGCTCCTCGTGGGCGATGCCCTCCTGACGCTCGCCTTCGAGGGCGTGGCCCAGGGCGGTGGGCAGGCGGTTGCATGCCTTGCCCGGGCTGCAGGCAGCCTTGGCATGGTGGGTGGCCAGATGGCAGACCTCGAGGCCGAGGGCGCGGGGGGCGAACGCACCCTGGAGCGCGTGGCGTGGATCCACGACCGCAAGACCGGTGCCCTGATCACGGCATCGCTGGTGGTGGGGGCACTCGCCGGGACCCCGCCCGAGGACGGCGCACTGCCCCATGACCTGCTGGACCAGTTGGTTGCCTACGGCGACCGGGTCGGCCGCGCCTTCCAGATCGCCGACGACTGTCTGGACCTCACCGGTGCCGCGGCGGACCTGGGCAAGAACCCGGGTGCCGACCTGGCCCTCCAGAAGTTGACCTGGCCCGCAGTCGCTGGCCTGGAAACAAGCCTTGCCACCGCGCGAGCCCTCGCCCAAGAAGCCTCTGCGCTGGCCCCTGGGATCGTCTCCCGAGCGGCCCGCTGGCGGTCCCGTCCCGACGCCGAACTGGACGCGGCGGTGGGGCTGCTGCAAGATGTGGCGCAGTACACGATTGCGCGACGCAACTGACCGGACTCGGAGCCTGCTTTGGAACCAGCATCCCAGACCCCACTTCTGGACCGGATCCAGGATCCCTCGGACCTCAAGAAGCTGACCCGCGAGCAACTGCCCCTGCTGGCCGCGGAGCTCCGCAAGGTGATCATGGACACGGTCTCCGTGACCGGTGGCCACCTCGGCTCCAGCATGGGCGTGGTCGAGCTCACGATCGCGCTGCACTACCTGTACGACTTCAGTGACGACCGGCTCGTCTGGGACGTCGGCCACCAGGTCTACGGCCACAAGCTGCTCACCGGTCGCAAGGACCGGTTCCACACCCTGCGCCAGAAGGGCGGTCTCTCCGGCTTCACCAACCGCTACGAGTCGCTCTACGACCCGTACCTGATGGGCCACGCCGGCACCGCCGCCTCGGCCGCGCTCGGCATCGCCATCGGCGACCGGATGCAGGGCCGCGACCGCCATTCCGTCGCCGTGGTCGGTGACGCAGCCCTCGGCTGCGGCGTCGCCTTCGAGGCGCTCAACCACGCAGGCTCGCTGGAGGGCCAGCGTCTCCTGGTGATCCTCAACGACAACCGCTGGTCGATCGCCAAGACCGTGGGCGCGCTCTCGCACTACCTCAACAAGGTGCGTTCGGGCCGCTTCTACAACCAGGCCAAGGAAGCCGTCCACCACCTGATCCAGTCGATCCCGGTCGTGGGCAAGGAGCTGGACGGGCGCATCGGCGAGGCCGTCGACACGGTGAAGAACATGGTGGTGCCCGGCCACCTCTTCGAGGAGCTCGGCTTCCGCTACTTCGGCCCGATCGACGGCCACAACCTCGACGAGCTGGTAGAGACCCTCGAGCGCGTGAAGCAGCTCGAAGGCGTCGTGCTGCTGCACGTCAAGACCGAGAAGGGCAAGGGCGTGCCCGGCAGCGAGGAACGCTACGACCGCGCCCATGCCGCGAAGCCGCAGCCGAAGAAGAAGCCCGAGAAGGTGCCGGTGGAGCCCTGTGTGCTGCAGCCGGTGGTGCCGACGGCCAAGCCGGGGCGCAGCTGGACCGAGTGGTTCGGGGAGGGGCTCATCGAGCTCGCTGCCAAGGACCCGAAGGTGGTGGCGATCACCGCCGCGATGCCCGACGGCACCGGCCTCATGGAGTACCGCGACCGGTTCCCGGACCGGTTCATCGACGCAGGCATTGCCGAGCAGCACGCCGTGGCGATGGCCTCCGGTCTCGCCACCGCGGGCATGAAGCCCGTGGCGGCCATCTACTCCTCGTTCCTGCAACGTGGCTACGACATGGTGTTCCAGGAGGTCATCCTCCAGAAGGTGCCCGTGGTCTTCGCCATGGACCGGGCGGGGCTCGTGGGCGAGGACGGGGCCACGCACAACGGCCTCTACGACATCGCCTACTTGCGCTGCATGCCGCACATCACGCTGATGGCGCCCAAGGACGGGCCGGAGCTGCACGAGATGCTCGCCTTCGCACTGCAGCAGCCCCATGCAGTCGGCATCCGCTACGCACGCGGCAACGCGCCGGACCGCGGCGACCTCCCGGGCTGGCACGGCAGGCGGCAGCCCGTCGAGATGGGTCGCATGGAGATCCTGCGCGAGGGCGCCGACGGTGCCATCCTCGCGTACGGCCACATGGTCCAGACCGCCCTCGAGGCGGCTGTGCTGCTGGAGAAGCAGGGCATCCACGTCGAGGTGGTGAACGCGCGCTTCGTGAAGCCGCTCGACACTGCGGGCATCCTTGCCCTCGCCGACCGCCACGACCGCGTGGTCACCCTCGAGGACCACAGCCTCTTCGGCGGGTTCGGCTCCGCGGTGCTGGAGTGCGTTGCGGCACACGGCCCGGTGCGTGCCCAGATCCAGGTGATGGCCGTGCCCGACGCCATCCTCGAGCACATGAGCCGCAACCAGGTGGTCGAGCAGGTGGGCCTGACGCCGCAGCACGTGGCCGCTCGCTTCACGCTCGAGCAGCGCGCAGGGCTGCGGCGCTGAGCCCATGAAGTCCGTCCTGGTCCTCGGCGACGAGCGCAAGGGCGGCACCCGTGCCGTGGTGGAGGAGGCGGCCTCCTGGCTGACTGGCCGCGGCGCGCGCGTCGAGGTCGTGCTCGACCGGGACTCGTCCCTCGCGGGCCACCGTGCAGACCTCGTGGTCGTGTTCGGCGGCGACGGCTCGATGCTCGGCGCCATGCGCCGCATGGGCGCGAACCAGATGCCCACGCTGGGCATCAACCTCGGTCGTCTCGGGTTCCTCACCGCCTTCGACCGCACCCGCACCCACGAGGCCCTCGAGCTCGCACTCGCCGGTCGACTGCGGGAGGAGCCGCGCGGCCTGCTCGAGTGCTCGGTGGTGGAGCCCGGCCACCCGCCGACGGAACCGGTCCTCGCCATGAACGATGCCGTGGTGAGCCGTGCGCTCGCAGGAGGCATCGTCACGGTGCGGGCTTCGCGCAACGGCACCGAGATCGCCACCTACCGCGGCGACGGACTCATCGTCGCCACGGCTGCCGGCTCGACGGCGTACTCGCTCGCCGCAGGTGGTCCCGTGCTCACGCCCGAACTGGACGCATTCGTCCTCACGCCGCTTGCCTCGCACACCCTGAGCGCGCGGCCGCTGGTGCTGCCCGCATGCACCTTGGAGCTGGAGCTCGTCGACCCGGTGGGTCGGCGCGGCGGCCAGTTGCAGCTGGACGGTCAGGTCAACCTGCCCATGGGGCGCGGTGCGCGTGCCCTGGTCCGCAGCGCGCCCTTCCGCTTCCGCCACCTGAGCCCGGGGCCCGACCACTTCTTCTCGGCGCTACGGGCCAAGTTCGGTTTCGCGGACCTGCCGGGTTCCACGCCGCACCCGTGAGCCTTCCGTCGGCTGCGTTCCGACTGCGACCGGACCAGGTCGCCGCCTTCGAGCGGGACGGCTTCGTCACAGGAGTCGAGGTCTTCGGTCCCGAGGAGTGCGCCCGGGTGCGCGCGGCCGTGCAACGCGTCATCGACCGGATCGACGAGTTGGAACCCCGTCTCTACGAGGTGGAGCGTGCGTGGCGGGAGCGCAGGGACGCAGTGGTCTGCCACTTCCTCGGCGGCTGGCGGGTCGAGGAGGCGCTGCGCGAGGCCGTGTTCTCCCCAGCCATGGTCGTTCCCTGTGCCCAGTTGCTGGGGGTCGAGGACCTGCGATTCTGGCACGACCAGGTGTTCGCCAAGCCCCCCGGTCACCCTGGCGGTGTGCCGTGGCACCAGGACTACTCCTACTGGACGCGCACGACTCCTGCGTGCCACATCACCGTCAACGTGATGCTCGACGACGCGGACGAGGAGAACGGCTGCCTGTGTTTCGTGCCGGGAAGCCACCGGTGGGGCCTGTTGCCACCGCTGCCGTTCGACGCCCCGCTGGAGACGCTGGTGGGTCTCCTGCCACCGGGTTCCCGGTTCGAGCCGGTTGCCGCGCCATTGCGTGCCGGTCAGGCCACCATCCACCACAGCCACACGCTCCATGGCAGCAGGGGCAACCGGTCCACGCGTTGGCGTCGCGCCGCGGTGTTCAACTACATGGGCGGCCACGTCCGTGTCGCGGAGGGCAGCCAGCCCCTGTTGCGGGGGGCCGACCCGTTGCCCACGGGTGCACTGGTGGCAGGCGAGCTGTTCCCACTCGTGGTGGCCGGCGGCCGCGTGCTGGCGCCGGCCTGAGGTCAGCCCAGCTCGAACTGACGCTTCGCGTCGACCTCGTCCCGGTTGATCGAGACAATGGCCTCGTCGAGGCGCGTCGCGAGGGAGGACTTGCTGCCTGCGGCGATCCTCACCTGCCGCATCATCTGGATCGCCATGCGGAGCGTCCTGACCACGTCGCCTGCGTCCGAGTGGGACAGGCGCTCCAGGTCCTCGATGGTGCAGCCGCGGCTCCACGCGTCGACGGCCGGTGCGATGCCGAAGTCCGGCATCTTGATGGGCTCCTTCACGCCGTGCGAGATTTCCACCTGCACGAAGCGCTCGATGGCGTCCGAGACCGCCTGCATGAGGGGGCCAGGCTCGCGTCGTGCGTTGCGACCGCCCGCGGACTTGCGCTCCTCGTGGATCACGGAGGCAAAGGTCGCTGCCAGCTGGTGCAGGTCCAGCTTGTCCAGCACGCCGCTGAACAGCAGTTCCGTCGCCTGGACCTCGTAGCCGTTCACCTGTTGGGCGATGCGGCCGCGCGGCATCACGCCATGCTCGTCGAGGTAGCCAGCGGTCCGCAGGACCTGGACGCGGTGCAGCAGGGCGGCCCGCGCCGCGTTCCGCTTGAGTGCACGGGTCTTCGCCGAACCGGTCTGCGCCTGGTAGGCCGAGAAGCTGCGGTCGTAGGCCTCCACCAGCTTGGTCCCCATCCGCCCGTACAGGTTGATGATCGTCGCGTAGGAGAGGTTGAAACGCGAAGTGATCGACTCGGCCTTGCCGCCGAAGTAGCGGGCGAGCGGGGCCTCCTTCAGGTCCTCGTCCTCGAGGATCGAGATCACGAGGCCGCTCTCGTCGAGGCCCTGTCGGCCCGCGCGACCCGCCATCTGCATGTAGTCGCGGGTGCGCATGTAGTTCATCTCGACGCCGTCGAACTTGCGCAGCAGGTCGAACACCACCGTGCGCGCCGGCATGTTGATGCCGAGGGCAAACGTCTCGGTGGTGAACAGCAGCTTGAGCAGGCCCGACGTGAAGAGCCGCTCGACCACCTCCTTGTGGATGGGGAGCATGCCTGCGTGGTGGAAGCCGATGCCCTGCACCGCGCGTCCGAGGATGCCGAGCAGGCCGGGGTCCTTTGCCGGGTCCAGCTCGAAGCGCCTGCAGATGTCGTCGAAGAGGTCCTCGACCTGTGCGCGCTCTGCCCTGCCGAGCAGCCTCCGGTGCAGGTTGCGTTCCGCCTTGATCTCGCACTCCTTGCGGGAGAAGCAGAAGTAGAGGACTGGCACCAGCGTCCGGTGCTGGAGCTCGTCGAGCAGCTGAAGGTAGGGGCGGGGACCCATCCGCAGGTTGCGGCCGCGCGCACGCTCGCGCGGGTCGCCCCAGCGTGAACGCACGGCCTCGCGCCGGCTGACCCGCTTGCCGTGTCGTTCCTCACGGCCGAGGGCGCGCTCGTGGAACCGCACTGCCTGGCTGCGCTGCGCCAGCTGGAACACGCCCGCGTCGGGGTGGAACAGGCGGTGCGACAGTGGGACGGGCCTGCGCGTGTGCTCGATGACCTCGAGGGCGTGGGGGCGGGCGGAACGGATCCAGCCGCCGAACTCCTCGAGGTTGGCGATGGTCGCGGAGAGCCCGACGAAGCGCACATGGTCGGGAGCGAAGATGAGGCTCTCCTCCCATACCGTTCCGCGCTCCACGTCGTCGAGGAAGTGGATCTCGTCGAAGATCGCGAAATCCGTGTCGTGGAAGCGCTCAGGCTTCTCGAACACCGAGTTCCGGAAGATCTCGGTCGTCATGATGACGATTGCGGCATCCGGGTTGAGGGTGAGGTCCCCGGTCATGAGTCCCACGTCCATGCCGAGCGCCTTGAAGTCTCGGTACTTCTGGTTGCTCAGGGCCTTGACGGGGCTCGTGTAGATGGCGCGCCGGCCGCCGCGCACGGCAGTCTCGATCGCATACTCCGCGACCAGGGTCTTCCCGGACCCGGTCGGGGCCGCCAGCAGCACATTCTTGCCGGCCTCGATGGCCTCGGCGGCGCGCATCTGGAACTCGTTGAGCGTGTAACCCCGGAACTGCATCGCGACCTGCAGGATGGCGGATCGTGGAGGACTTTCAACATCCGATTCCCGCCGTGTCCGGCGCAGCGGAGAGGGGTCCGGGATTCGTCCGGCGCCCCTCGGTGTGCGCTGGCATCGGTGGGGGGCACAGCTATGCTGCCGCGCCTCCGCAGGTCGCGGAGACTTTTTTCCGGTCAGCTGGCCCGTGTCCGGGCCGGTCTTTTGCTTCTTGGAGTCCTCCCAATGGAATCGAAGTCGGACAGCAACGTGAACAAGTTCGTCGGTCGCCACCTCTCCCAGCTCAAGATCCTGAGCAAGCTCATGGAGCACGAGCTCGACGCCGCCAAGGGTGGCCGTGAGCTGACGCTGGACCGCGGCACCTTCGAGAACATCCTCGACACCCTCGAGATCTTCATCGAGGACTGCGACCAGGCCACCGGCGGGCGCGGCGTCGACCGCACCCGTACCGAGGTCAAGCCGGCAGTCGCCAGGCTGAACTGATCCGCACGGATCCGATTCTCCTGTTGCCAAAGTGGGCGGGGTGCAACCAGACAACGAGCACAAGCTCGGGAGCGCGGCCCTCTGGGCCATTCGCCTCACCATCTGGTCTGCATTCCTGCTCACGGTGTGGTTCTTCGGTCCGCGCGCCGCAGATGTCCTGGCGATGCGGCTGCGCCACAGCGAGAACCTGAGTCCCGCGGTCGAACTCGGCAAGGTCGGGTTCGCCGCGCGGCCCGACTGGCTGTCCACCGAGGCGCTGGTCGTGGTGTCCCGCGACCTCCAGCCCTGGCTGCACGACGCGGTGCCGATCCTCGACGAACGTTCCGCTCGTCGCCTGCAGGAGGGCCTGCGCCAGGTGCCGTGGGTCAGCGACCTCCGGCTGCAGCGTGTCTTCCCGGACCGCTTCCGCATGCAGGTCGGGCTGCGCCGCCCGGTGCTGCTGGTCAAGTCGGGGGATGGAGCCGTCCTCTGCAGCGTCGACCGTCAGGGCATCGCCCTGCCGGTGTTGCCCGGCCTGGCGCTGCCGGGCACCGTGTTGCGCAGCGAGGGCGGTGCAGACCAGCTCTCGTTCCGGCACGGCGAGGTCGTCGCCGACGAGCGCGTGCTCGCGGCTGCTGCCGTGGCGGTGGAGTGGCGCGACGAGGTCGCACCCCTGGTGCCCCAGTGCCCGGACCTGGTCGAGGTCGATGCGAACAACCTTGGTGAGCGCTGGATCAGCCATCCCCGCTACCCGGAGGTACGGGTGTTCCTGCGCCGCGCCGACGGTGAGGCCGTGCGGTTCGGCTACGACCGTGGTCCCGACTCGAAGCGGGCCCGTGTGCCCGCAACGGACAAGGCCTACGTGCTGCGTGCCGTGCTGGCCAAGCATCCCGGGCTCGCGGGCCTCAGTGCCGGTGACCTGCGGTTCCTGGTGCGCTGGGAGAGCTGGTTGCAGCCTCGCAAGGGGCGCGACCCGGCCGAGCCCTGGGCGTCCCGCTGAGGGATTCCCCGCCCCAGGGGACGTGGGCCGAATGGTTCCGAGGGGTTCCGCGGCGGGAGCCCATCGGCGACACTGCTGTGCAGGGCGAACCGCCCCGGATCACGAGTTGGTTCCTTGAAGATCTGCCTGAGCTGCGAGGGCATCTCCGCGACGGAGCACGACCAGTGCGGGCACTGTGGCGCTGCGCTGTTGTCGATGGACGCAGTGCACTTCCCGTTGCGTCGCGGGGAGGCAGACGCCGCGAACCCATTGCTCGGCGCGCTGCTGGACGGCAAGTACCGGATCCAGGGCGTGCTGGGGCGCGGGGGCATGGGCACCGTGTTCCGGGCCGTGCACGAGGTCTCGCTGGTGCCCGTTGCCGTCAAGCTGCTGCACCCGAGGTTCGGCATGCGCCCGGAGCTGCGGCGTGCGCTCGTCGCCGAGGCGCGCCGGGCGGGCCGCGTGGTGGACGAGCACTGTGCACGCATCCTCGACGTGGGCGAGACCGAGGACGGGACGGTGTACCTCGCGATGGAGCTTGCGGCGGGTGAGACGCTCGACCTGTGGTTGCGTGGCGGAAAGGGCCTGCAGCCGGCCGTTGCAGTTGCGATCCTCGTGCAGGTGTGCAGGGCACTCGTCGCGATCCACGGCGCGGGACTCGTGCACCGTGACCTCTCGCTGCGCAACGTGATGGTGTCGGTGCGCGACGGCAAGCCGTTCGTGAAGGTGCTCGACTTCGGCATCGCCAAGGCAACCCTCTCGGGCAGGTCCGGTGACCGCGAGCACGAGGGTGCGCCGTTCGCGAACCCGGTCTTCAGTGCGCCGGAGCACCTCAGCGGATCGCCTGCCGACGCCCGTGCGGACCTCTACGGGCTCGGCGTCCTCGCACACTGCATGCTCACCGGCGAGCTGCCAGTGCGCGCCACCGACCCGAGGGAGGCTGCCGCGGCAACCGCACAGGGTCGCATCGAGCCGCTGCCCGCCGTTCCCGGCGTGCCCCGCAGCCTCCACCGGTTGGTACAGCAGTGCCTCTCGTTGGACCCTTCACGCCGACCGGTGTCGGCAGAACTCGTGCTCCGCCAACTCGAGGCGCTGGTGCGTGCGGACCACTCGGCCCTGCGCGGCTGGAGCCTTGCGACGCTGGGCGCGGCACTCGTCGCTGCCGCGCTGGCGTGGGCCGACGGCGCGGCCCCGTTCCTCGAGTCGACTCCTGGCAGTCCGCTCGTGGTGGTGCCGGGCCCGGTGGTGCGCGATTCCGTTCCCCGCATCCTGCGCAGCGAGGACTTGGCGACGGTCTCCTTCGCGTACGGCGGCTTCCCTGCCGACCGCCTCCAGGTGGAACTGGCACGCGGGGGTGCTGGCCTGTCCCAGGTCGACTTGACTCCCTTCGTGGACCGCGACCATGCCCGACTCGTGCTGTCCATGGGCCAGCAGGAGTGGCGTGCCGCAGTTGCGGGCATCGCGGGCGAGAGCGTTGCGGGGCCGGTCGACGTCCGGTTCCTCGTGCCGGGCATCGCCGCGCTCGGCAGCGCGCGCCTGCGCATCGACGACCAACCCCCGGAGGCCGCGATCGCCTGCGAGGCCTCGGGCGCGTCGGCCACGGCACTGACGGCAGCCACCAGGGTCGTCGTGCGCGTGCAGGACGCGGTGGGCGTCTCGCGCTGCACGCTGCAACTGCGCGGCGACGGCGTGGAGTTCGACCTCGAGCTGCCGGTCGAGCCATCGAGGACCGTGTCTGGCACGGACCTGCTGGCCGCAATCCCCGGGCCGCAGCCCGGCGGCCCGGTGTCGCTCGCCGTACACGCGGTGGACCACGCCGGCAACGAGACCATCACCCAGCCGCTGCACTTCGAGACGTGCGACCTCGCCGTCCCGGTGGTCGAGGAGTGGGTGGGGATGCAGGGCGAGCAGGACGTCTGGCACCTCGGTGGTCGTGCCGAGTTCCGCCTGCGCACGAGTGCGACCGAGCCCGGCCTGGGGTTCCTTGCGCGGGACCCGCTCGGTGGGACGCGGCCCGTCGAGGCGGTGGCTGCGGCACCCGGTTCCAACTGGTGGAACTGTCGCATGTCCGGTCCAGTGGACCGCAGTGCCGTGGCCTTCCCGGTCGGGCGCTGGTCCGTGGAGCTGGTCGACCCGGCAGGCAACCGCAGCACCGCGGAGTTCTCCCCCGTGTTCCGCGACCGCGACCTTGCGCCGAGGTGGTCCGTGGTGGGTGACGACCCTGCCGTCGTCTCGGGGGAGGACATCGTCCTCTCGCCGGAAGGTTGCACCCTCGACTTGCAGGTGCTGCCCTCGCACACCGTCGCTGCCGTCGCACTGCGCACGCGCGACGGCGCGTCAGTCGAACCGGGTGCCGGCGTCGACCTGCTCCAGTCCGGGCGAGGCAGCGGCCGGATGCGCGTCCGTGGGCTGCAGGAGGGCAACTGGCAACTCCTCGTCACCGTGCAACCCGCTGCGGGAGTCGGCGGCGGGCAGGTCGAGTTCCGTCGCGGACTCGTGGTGCTCCCGCGCACACTCGTGGTGCGCGTGCCCTCGCCATCGGGGCGGTTCCTCCCTGCCCTGCTCCAGGACGGCACCTTCGTGCTGCAGGACGGTCGACTGCGGCCGGGGCCGGGGTGGACCTGTGACGGCGGCATGGGGATGCACATGCGAGGCGAACTGCTGAGCGGCGGGGCCGACCTCGTGCCGCAGGCACTCGTCCCCGTTGCCGAGGTGTTCCCCGGCACGGCGACCTTCCCCTTGGTTCCCGGCCGCAACCTGGTCGCAGCGCGGCTGCGCGACGTGCTGGGCCGCGAGGTCCGCGTGCTGCGCGGCAACGAGCTGGCTCCCACCGCAGTGGTGGGCGGGGTCCGCGTCCACCTGCTTGCGGACTTCGTGAATGCCGACCAACCTCCCGAACTGGTCGGTGGTGAGCTGCTGGTCGAACACGGTGAGCCCGCGAGACTGCGTCTCCGCGTGCGCCCCGCACTGCTCGGCAACGAACTCGATTCCGCCGTGCTCGCGCTGGGCCAGGGCGAGTTCCGGCCTGTTGCCGCCGAGTCGGTTGTCGACGGCATGGAACTCGTGTTCCAGCTGCCCCGCGACGTCTGGGTGCGTGCAGCAACGGTCGATCCACAGGTGCAGGGGGTCGCCACCCTTGCCGACGCATCGCCGGCGGAGTTTGCCCGCGGCATCCGTGCCTCGGTGCGCGGCGTGTACACCTCGCCTGCAGGGCGGTCCGAGCTGCTGTTGCCGGTGCGCACCGTGCGCTCGACCCTGCGTGCCCTCCCGCTCGGCGACCTGGTGCCGGCCTTGCCCGAGCCGCTTGCCGCACTGCGGTTCGTCCCGGTGCTCGCCCCCGAGGGCCCTTGGCCCGACCCGTTGCCTGCCGACGCTCCGGCGCGCGGGTCCTTCCACGCCGGCCCCCCGACCGACGTGCGCAACCTCGAGGACGTGTTCGTGCTCGACGCAGAGGTCACGCAGGCGCAGTACCTCGCATTGCTGCGCGCTTGGGAGGCACGTGCCCAGCCGGTCGGCGCGGAAGGCGCACGACTCGTTCACGCCACCGACCCGCTGGGCGAGTCGCGCACGACCGCTGCCGCCATGGTGCCTTCGGCATTCGCGGGCGATCTCGATGCATTCATCGCCGAGGCGGCGTCGCGTCCCGACCGGGCGGTTCACGGCGTCGACTTCCACCAGGCCTGGTGCTGGACGCGCATGCTCGGCGCACTGGTCGGTCGCACACCGGGGTGGTTCCGGTTGCCGCTCGGCTGCGAGCTGGACCTTGCGGCCTTCGGCAACATGCCGCCCGGGGTGGCGCGACAAGGGGCAGCCGCCCACGGCCGCAGTGTTGCAGCAAGCGCATTCCGTTCAGGTGCACCTGCTGACGATGCCAGGGCCGCGGCACTTGCGTCCGGTGACGTGGTGGACGGGCCATGGCCTGCCCCCGTGCATGGGCTCGACTTCGGTGTCCGCGAGTGGACCTGCGACCTTCCCGTGCCCGCCGGGCCCGAACACCTACTCCTGCAGGAGTGGGTCGGCGACGCACGCCTGCACCTGCGGCGCGTCGAGGAGCACGCGGCAGGCGAACTCTCGTCGACGATGCTGCCTGCGCGCGTTGCAGCGCTGGGCGTCGTGCGCGGGACCGCGTTCGGCGAGCCACGGCTCATGGTGGACCCGGCAACCGGGCTGCGCGCGGTCGACGTCGACGGCCGGCTCGCACCCACGGTGCCCGGCGTGACGCGTGCAGAGCACTTGCGCCGCGACGGCAGGGACGTGGTCCCCGGCGCGTTGGACCGTCGTCTCGATGCCGTTGGGTTCCGCGTCGTCGGTGGTGCTGCGTTCGTCCGCCACGCAAGGAGCCTGCGGTGAACCAGTTCCGTCGCAGGACTGCCGGACCGTGCGCATGCGTGCTCCTCCTGCTCGGTGCGGCATGCAGCTCGGTTGCCGCCGTCCCGGATGCCGCCTTGCTGCCGCCGCTCGACGCAGCCGTGCTGGTCACCGGCTCGTTCGGCGACCCAGGGTCGGTTCCCGTCCCGGAGGGCGACTCGACCTTCGGTGCCGAGATGCCAGCGGAGCTGCAGCCGTTCGTCGACGCGCTCGCGTCCGCGCGCGTGTTCCACCGCACGGGCCTCGACCCGCAGGCAGTGGCTCATGCGCGCGAACAGACCTGGTCGGTTGCCGGGGCGGCGCGCGACAGCTACCTGCAGCAGGCGCGCGACGACGGCTACGACTGGCTGCTCGTCGTCGAGGGCCTGCGCGACGGGCCGGTCGAGTCGCAAGGGGTGAACGGGCGCTGGCCGATCACGTTGGGGACCTGGTTCCTGGTGGGGCTCGGTTTCCTCATCCCCGACCACGGTTTCGAGTCCCGTGCCATCCTGCGCGTGAGCCTCCGCGACCTCGAGTCCGGGCGCGTGCTCTACGAGTCCCTGGTCAACGCGGGACCCGTGGAGCTCTCGCTCGTCGAACGGGCCGGTCCGCTCGGCCTGCTCACCTCGGTCGTGGTCCCCCCGTTCTGGGTCGCGGACGACGAGGCAAAGGTCCGCAGGAGTGTCCGCGGCATCACGCTCCAGCGACTGCTCCAGTTCGCCTCGCGCGAACTGAAGTCGCCGACGGCACGCCAGCGGCTCCGCGACGGTGCTGTTGCGGTGCTCGACCTCGACGTGCAGGGGGGGCAGGATCGGTTGCGTGTGAGTTCCCGCCAGGCCCTTTCCGTGGTTCGGTTGCGGCAGGCCCGGCTCGACAGCCGCGGGGCCGCGGCCCTGGCCTTCGAGCAGGCAGTGCTCGACTCGATGCGCATGCAGGACGGGCTGTACCGCTACGAGGCACTGGTGCCGCTGGACGGCGAGGGAGCCTTCCAGGTCGTGGTCTCGACCATCGAGGGAGAGGTGGTCTCGGCCACCTTCGCGACCGGGGGTGGCAGGTGAGGCTCCGCCGGTCCATCGAGCTGGGTGTGGCGACCCACACGGGCATGCAGCGGTCCGCCAACGAGGACGACTACGTCGTGCTGAGCGCTGTCGACGAGCCCGGGGCAGCAGACCTGTTCGCGGTCGCCGACGGCATGGGAGGCATGGCCGGTGGCGCGGAGGCAAGCCGTGCTGCCCTGCGCGGGCTCGCGTTGGGGTTCCGCGGGTGGCGTGGCACTGACCCGCTCGACGGCCTGCGAGCGGGCTTCTCCGCCGCCTGCGCCCGCGTCGGCGAACTTGCGGGCCAGCTGCCCGCGCTGCGCGACATGGGCACCACCCTCACCGCAATCGCCGTGGGGCCCGGCGGTGCCGCACTGGTGCACGTGGGGGACTGCAGGGCACTGCGCCTGCGCGGCAGGCAACTTGAGCAGTTGACCGTCGACCACGCGCGAACCGACCTCGACCACGTGCTCACGCGCTGCATCGGCGCGGGCATGCCGCCGCCGCAGCCCGACTCCGGGCCCGTGGTGTTGCAGGAAGGAGACACGGTCGCGCTGCTCACCGACGGGGTGTGGAAGCCCGTCGGCCCCGAGGCCGTCGCCAGGCTGCTCCAGGGCGGTTCGGCACAGGAGGCAGCCGAGAGGCTCGTCGCGGCGGCGCTGGCAGCCGGTGGGCCGGACAACGCGACGGCACTCGTGGTGCGGCTGCGGGGGGGCAGCGGGGTGCCCGAGCAGTTCGAGTTGCCGCGCGAGGAGCTCGCGGCGATGCCGGCCCGCAGCACCCGCTCCCTCCTCGCACCGCGCTGGCCCCTGCTGCTCCTCGGCGCTGCAGCCGTGCTGCTCGCGCTGGTGGGACTGCGTGCGCTGGGCTGGTTCGACGTTGCGAACCTCCTCGGCGGTTGAGCCGGCAACCCGCTATTGCGGGCAGGTGCTGTGGTCGCGACGATGGCGCGCGATGCCCAAGAAGCTCCAGCGCAAGGTTCCGTTGCCCAAGACCGCCGCTGTCCCAGGTGGCGGTGCGCTGGCGACCGCGGGCGGGACGGCTCGACCGATCGGCAGGGTGCGGCCGCGTGTGCTGGCGCAGTTCACCAGCCAGCTGGCCACCTTGCTGGATGCCGGCATCCCGGTCACCCGCAGCCTCCGCGTGCTCGAGGGACAGTTGCCGCAGGGCCCCATGAAGCGCATCAGTGCCCAGTTGGTCGAGGACGTGGAGGCCGGCACCCCGTTGTCCGAGGCGATGGCAAAGCACGACCGCGTGTTCGACGCCCTCTACACGAACATGATGCGTGCGGGCGAGGCAGGTGGTGTCCAGGAGGAGATCCTCAACCGCCTGGCAGGGTTCCTCGAGAAGAGCGAGCGCATCAAGTCCCGGGTGATCGGCGCGATGGCGTACCCGGCCGTCGTGCTCGGCATCGCCTTCTGCGTGCTGCTGCTCGTGTTTGCGCTGGTCATCCCCAAGTTCAAGGAGATCTTCCAGTCGATCGGCGGTGGCATGACGAACTTCCACTGGACCACCCGCACGGTGATCGGCCTCGGCGAGCACCTGCAGGCGTGGTGGTGGTGTTACGTGCTCGCGGTCGTGCTCGTCGTCGTGGTCCACCGCATGCTGGTGGCCAGGGTCGACGGTTACCGCGGCCTCGTCCACCGCATGCACCTGCGGCTGCCGCTGTTCGGTGGACTGGTGCGCAAGAACCTCGTCGCACGGTTCGCGCGGACCTTCGGCACCCTGGTGCAGAGCGGTGTCCCGCACCTCGACGCGCTGAGCATCATCCAGGCCTCGGTGAGCAACGTGCACATGAGTGCTGCCGTTGCCTCGGTGCACGCCTCGATCCGCGAGGGCGCAGGCATTGCGGTGCCGATGGGCCAGAGCGGCATGTTCGACGACATGGTCGTGAACATGGTCGATGTCGGTGAACAGACCGGTGAGCTGGACCGCATGCTGGGTCGCATCGCCGACCGCTACGAGGAAGAGGTGGACCGCACCGTCGACACGACGTTCAAGTTGCTGGAACCCATCCTGCTCGTCGCACTCGCGGTGGTGGTGGGCTTCATCGTGTACGCGCTCCTCTCGCCGCTCCTCACCCTGATGCAGTCCCTGCGCCGCTGAACGTGTCGCTCGCCTGGCGCATCCTGCTGGTGGTGCTGCTGCTCAACCTCGCGGTGGTTGGCGCCGTGCAGCTGGCAGCGCACTACGCGCAACAGGCTTGGGTCGCGCGCCAGCAGGAGGCGTTCCTCGACGCGCAGCTGGTCACGTTCCTCCGCCGTGTCTACACGGCGGAACGGTTCGTGGGGGACGAGCGACAGGCCCGCAACCTGGTGGAGGCAGGTCTCATCCGCGAGCTGTTCCAGGACGTCGTCGTCACCTCGGGGCGCCCGCCGTTCGAGGGGTTCGTCTACCTGAACCCGCGCGGTGCCGTGCACCGCGACCCGGACCGGTTCCCGCGCGCCGAGATCCTCGCCGGGATGGAGACCGCGCGCGCCACCGAGGGTCTGGTCCCTGCCGCCGGCGGCTACTGCAAGGCCATCCGCAAGGATGCGGAGGTGGTGGGCGCGCTGTGGTTCCAGCCCTTCGGCCCGCCCCCCGAGACCACGGCACCCGTGGGTGCCGCGCTCCTCACCATCCTCGCCTCGACGTCCCTGTTCGGGCTGCTGGCGCACTGGCTCGTCGTGCGGCGGGTGGTGCGACCGCTGCAAGAGGTCGGCCGTGCGGCTGCAGCCCTCGGCAGCGGGAACTTCGGCGAGCGCGTGTCCGAGCAACTGGGAGTACGTGAGCTCGAGGTGCTCGCGCGTGCGTTCAACGCCATGGCTGCAAGGGTGCAGGGCAACACGGACGAGCTGCGCGACGCAGTCGCCCGCGCGGTGGAGCAGACGCGTCGGCAGGAACAGGCGCTCGTCGTGAGCTCTCGTCTCGCGGCCATCGGAACGCTGGCTGCCGGCATCGCGCACGAGATCAACAACCCCATCGGTGGGATGATCAACGCGGTCCACCGCCTGCTGCAGTCGCCTGGGCTCGACGACCGCCAGCGCAGCTACCTGCAGCTGGTGCAACAGGGGCTCGAACGCGTGGCGCGCACCTCCCGCAAGGTGCTCGACTTCTCGCCGCGGCAGGTCGACGCCCGCCCGTTCCGCGTCGCGGACGCCGTGGATGCGGCGCGGTCCCTGGTCGAGCACCGCATCGCACAGCAGGGCGTGGCCTTCGACTGCGTGCACGGTGCAGGTGTGCCGACGGTGCGCGGCGATGCCCACGAGATCCAACAGGTGCTGCTCAACCTCTACCTCAACTCGCTCGACGCCCTGCAGCAGAAGGGTGCGGGAGGGAGGATCCGTACCCGCACGTGGTCGGAGGGCGGCAAGGTGCACGTCGAGGTGGTGGACGACGGCCCGGGGATGCCGCGAGAGGACCTCGGGCGCGTGACGGACCCGTTCTTCAGCCGCAAGGACCGCCCTGACGCGAGCGGGCTCGGCATGTTCATGAGCTACTCCATCGTGCGGAACCACGGCGGCGAGATGCGGCTGGACTCGGAGCCGGGGAAGGGCTTCCGGGTCGAACTGGAGCTGCCGGCGGCTGCCGAGGCGCAGTCCGCCCCTGGACCTTGAGGGCGGAGCCCGGGAGGGGCACACTGCCACCCATGCGCTCCCGCTGGTCCCACCCCGCCCTTCTCGTCCCCCTGCTGCTCGGCGCCTATCTCGTCGGGCAGTGGACCCGCGGGGAAGGTTCCCGCTCGTCCCTCTCGGTCGACGTCCCCGAACTGGCCGCCCAAGGTCGCGGCGGCGTCAACCCGCCCACGGGCGGCACCGGCACCAACTCCGGGACCACGGATGACGAGCCCGTGGTCTACAGCGAGGAGTCGGGCCAGGCAGCTTCCGGCAACGGCCTCGTGGCGGTGACCGGCAGCTACGGGGTGGGGACCTCGGTGCTCTACCTCATCGACACCGAGAAGAAGCAGCTTGCAGTCTATGAGGCCCGCGGCGGTGGCAACGAGCAGCGGCGCATCACCCTCGTGGGGGCCCGCCGGATCGACCTCGACCTCCAGCTGGAGGGGTACAACGACCGCAGCGAGTACGGCTACCAGGACCTGCGCAAGCTCTTCGAGCGCCGGGAGTCCACCAAGGAGGTCCAGACCGGGCTCCCGGTGGGCGGCACCCGCTGACGCAGCCGGGAACTGGCAGCTGGTGGCTTGGACTGCGCGGACCTGCGCGCTAGCTTTTGGCTCTCTCCCCCCTGGCTCGTTCCAACCATCCCTGAGGAACTGACGTGTCCGACTCCAAGGAAGATTTCATCTCGTTCGAAAAGGCCCTCCGCGAACTCAAGATGCGCAGCGAGGAGCTGAAGAAGCTCGTGTCCGAAGGCGAGATCCGCGCGTTCCGCGACGGCGGCTCCATGAAGTTCCGCAAGGAGGACGTGGCTGCCCTTGGCACCCGCTCGAAGGGTGAGGAGGAACTGGCGTTCGTCGACTCGCTCGAGGACGACACCGGCATGGTGACGGAGCAGATCTCCGACGAGGACACCCTCATCGCCGAGGAGGATGCACCCAAGACGCGCAAGGGTGCAACGGCTGCGCGTCCCGCGCGCGCTGCAGCCGCGCCGGTGGCGGCAGGTGTGCAGGAGAAGGAGCCGACCTGGGTCCTGGCGGCCGCCATCCTCTGTGGCGTGGTGATGCTGTGGGGCTTCCTGGTGAGCTACTCGGTGTCGCAGGACACCGACCCCGCGTCCAACGGCTTCACGAGCGTCTTCGCGCAGAAGTGATCCGTTGCCGTGCGCCAGCCCCGGGGTGCGGACCCCGGAGCCGTGCGCGCGGGTACCCCTGACGACAGATCCCCTGACGACGGATCCCCTGACGACGGGGCGCGGCCTCGAGGCCGCGCCCCGTCGTGCGTTTTGCGGTGCCCCGTTGCACGCGCGCCCGCAAGGTTGGCCCGCATTGTTTGCATTGGCGCGGATTCCCGCTAGTTTCCGGGCCTCCTCGATGCGCCTCCGGTCGGCGCGGAGAGGACTCAGCTCTCTGTTGGAGGGGTCATGTCGACTTCGAAGATCATCTGTGCGGTTGCAACTCTTGCTGTCCTCGGGGCGTGTGTCAGCCCCGAAACCCATCGTCGCGCCCTGAGCGCCAACGACGCGCTCAAGGCCCAGATCGCCGAACTCACCGAGTACCAGCGCAAGCTCGGCAAGGAGAACGAACAGCTGCGCGCAGACGTCGAGCG
This sequence comes from Planctomycetota bacterium, assembly GCA_041178545.1. Taxonomy (GTDB): domain Bacteria; phylum Planctomycetota; class UBA1135; order UBA1135; family UBA2386; genus JBEATZ01. The sequence goes on along the minus strand of JBEGVB010000056.1, from coordinate 35,838 downwards.
GCTCAGCAAGTCCGCCAAGGACGCTGCCTGGGTCGAGTCCCAGAAGCAGAAGCTGGACGAGTTGCTCAAGCGCTACCAGGAAGGTTCTGCCAACGCCGTCGACGGCGTCGAGCTGGTGCGCACCAGCGAGGGGCTCGCATTCCGCGTGCTCGGCGGCCTGCTGTTCAACCCGGGGAGCGTTGAGATCTCCGAGCAGGGTCGCGCCACCCTCGGCCAGCTGATGGGTGAGCTCTCCCGTCAGGGCAAGCGCATCCGCGTCGACGGCCACACCGACGACCAGCCGATCACCCACAGCAACTGGGGCACCAACCTCCGCCTGTCGGTGGAGCGCTCCATGGCGGTTGCCGACTTCCTCACCAAGAGCGGCATCCCGGCGGACAAGGTTTCTGTCGCGGGCTACGGCGAGTACCAGCCCGCGCAGCCCGAGAAGTCGGATGCAGCGCGCCAGAAGAACCGTCGCGTCGAGATCCTGATGCTCGACCGCTGAGCGGCGGTTCCTTGGTGCACCGTCTTCGCGCCCTCCTGCTGTTGTCGCTCGCGCTCGTCGGTTGCACCGAGTCGCCTGCGCCAGCCAGCGGCTTGGTGGCGCGCGAAGGTCGGTTCGGGACGCTGCGAGACCTCGTGTTGTTCGAGCGTCCCCCGGACCAAGGCGGTCCGTTCTTCCTGGACCGTTTCGAGGTCACGCGCGACGACTGGGCCCAGTACCTGGGCCAGCCCCGCGCTTCCACCCCGGACGCGTCCACCGACGGCTTCCTGCCGCAGTCAGGCATTGACCTGCCGGCGGCGCGTGCCTTTGCGGCTTGGCGGTTCTGTCGCCTGCCGAGGGGCGAGGAGTGGGTCTACGCCGCCACCGGCAACCAGGCCTACTCGTGGCCTTGGGGCGATGCGGCCCAGACCTCCCGCGCGAACACCGCCGAGCTGCGGCTCGGTAAACCCACGCCCGTGGGCACGTTCGAGTCGGGCCGTCGCGCAGACGGCCCCTATGACCTCGTCGGCAACCTGGCCGAGTGGACCGAGTCGGTTCCGGGGCAGTGGTTCGTCGAGGACCCGCCCTTCGGGGCGATTGCCTCCTGGCCTGAGTTGCTGGTTCTGGGACCGTGGAAGAACGCGCGCACACCTGCCCTCTCGGTCTGGCTGGTCCCGGGGCAGGCGTTGCCTCCCAGTTGGCTCGTGCAGTCCCTCTCCGACCGGGTGCCGCGCCTCGTGGTCGGGTCCGACTTCCTCTCACCCATGGAGCAGCGCACGGCCATGCGGATGCCGCACGACAGTGGTTCGTCGCTCGGGGTGCGGCTTGCTGCGGACCCTCTCTCCGTGCTCACTTGCCTCACCGAGTCCGTGGTCGAGGCACAGCCTCGCGAGCTCGAACTGGTGCGGCGGTTCCTCTTGCGTCCCGGCCATGCCGCGGCACTGCGTGCTCCGTGGCAGCTCCTGCTGCAGCGCACTCCCGACCGTGGGCTCACACCGGTCGGGCGGCTCCTGGTCGAGGTGCTGGGGACATGAGTGAGTCCCGCGACGCCTTCTCCAGCTTCCGGGAGACGCTCGAGACACTCGGCTTCCGGCCCAGCAGCAGCCTCGGACAGAACTTCCTGCTCGACCCAACGCTCCACCGCGTGATCGCGGCATCCGCGGGCGCGGGCCCCGAGGACGTCGTCCTCGAGGTCGGTGTCGGGCTCGGGTTCCTCACCCGCGAGCTGGCCGCGGTCGCCGGCTCGGTGGTGGGGGTGGAGATCGACCGCCGCCTGTACGAGGTTGCCTCGCGGGAACTCGCGGCCTTCTCGAACGTGACCTTGGTGCGCGCTGACGCGCTCTCCGGTCCCGGCGGCAGCCTGCCTGCAGAGGTCCTGGACGTAGTGCGCCCGCGCCTCCGCCCGGGTGGCCGGCTGCTCGTCGCGGCCAACCTGCCCTACTCCGTCTCGGGACCGCTGCTTGCCGAGCTCTGCTGTCTCGACCCGCTGCCGGCGCGCATCCTGGTCCTGGTGCAGAAGGAACTCGGCCAGCGACTGGCTGCGACCCACGGCACCGAGGCCTATGGCAGCCTTGCCACGCTCTGCCAGGCGCTCTACCGAGTCCGGTTGCTGCGCGACGTCCCGCCGCAGGTGTTCCGGCCCCGCCCCAAGGTCGTGTCGGCCCTGGTCGAGCTCGCCCTGCGGGAGGACTTGTCCCCCCGCCTCTCGACCGCGGCAGCGCGCCGGAGCCTCGCCACGTTCGTGCGGGCGTTGTTCCAGCAGCGCCGGAAGACCATGCGCACCACGTTGCCGATGGCGCTGGGAGCCGCCGGGCTCCACCTGCCCGAACCTGGCGTTGACCTGGGCCTGCGCGCCGAGGCGCTCTCCCCCGATGCGCTGGTCGGGGTCTGGGCTGCCGCCTCCATGGCCTGAGCGGCTGCGAGCCAGAACGCAGAGAAGCCGGTTGACGGGTGGCAAGAACGTGCTACAAAACGGGGTTCCGCACTAGGGACGTCCCCCGGCACACCAACGATCCATCCGGGCGTGGTTGGCTTCAGTCCAACCCTCAGGACGCACAGCACTTGGGGCGGAAACGCAGCTGTTCCACGGCACCGTGACCGGTCCCAGAGTCGCACCCGCGACGGGTCCAGAACGGTCCGACCCTCTGGATTTCGGTCGTGTCCCGACCTCCGTCCGGTGGCTGGAGTAGCTTTCTCCGCCCAGTTTCCCGTGCCCCCAGACCTCGGCGTGCCGACACCCGGCCATGCCAAGGCTCCTGTGGGCACGTTCCCCATGTGCCCCGCCGGATCCGCACCCCCAATGGATCGTTTTGAGGACGTCAAGCTCCGTGTCAAGGAGGCCAACGACTTGGTCGCCATGATCGAGAGCTACCTGCCGTTGCGCCCGCGCGGACGCACGCTGGTCGCCCTCTGCCCGTTCCACCAGGAGAAGGGGCCTTCGTTCACCGTCTACCCGGACAGCCAGCACTTCCACTGCTACGGGTGCGGCAAGTCGGGTGACGTGTTCACCTTCCTGATGGAGCGCGAGGGGCTCACCTTCCGCGAGGCCTTCGAGCGGCTTGCCGAGCGTGCGCGCATCTCGCTCGAGGGGGTGTTCCAGCGGGGGGGACAGGACGTGGTCCGCGGGCCTGACCCGTACGAGGTGCTCTCGGAGGTCCGTGCCTTCTTCCACGCCTCGCTCCGCACTCCCGAGGGGTCTGCCGCCGCCGGCTACCTCGCCGACCGCGGGCTCGGCGAGGCCGTGCTGCCGTGGTCCCTCGGTTACCACCCGGCACAGGGTTCCCTCGCGGCCTTCGCTGCGCGCAAGAAGCTGCCGCGGACCGTCCTCGAGGAGTCGGGGCTGCTGCGGAACGGTCGCGAGCTGTTCGCGGGCCGCGTGATGTTCCCGATCGAGGACGAGCGCGGTCGCGTGGTTGGTTTCGGCGGTCGCATCCTGCCCGGCATGGACACGCCCCGCGCCGACGGGTTCGTGCCGCCCAAGTACGTCAACTCCCCCGAGTCCCCCTTCTTCAACAAGCGCAAGGTCTTGTTCGGGCTGCACCGTGCCAAGCTCGCGGGCAGCCGCCGGATCGTGGTGATGGAGGGCTACACCGACGTCATCGCCAGCCACCTTGCCGGTTTCCAGGGGTCAGTTGCCACGCTCGGCACTGCGTTCACTGGCGAGCACGTGGCCAAGATCGAGCGCTACGCGACCGAGGGACTGGTGTTGCTGTTCGACGGCGACCGCGCCGGTGCACAGGCTGCCGAGCGCGCCATGCGCGAGTTGGTGAGCAGCGCGGTGGTGGTCCGCATCGCCCTGATGGACGGTGCCAAGGACCCCGGCGAGATGCTCGCGGCGCGGGACGGGGACGACCCCGACATGGTCGCCGAGCGTCGCGCCCGCTTCGCAGACCTCCTCGACGGCGCGGAGGACGCACTCACCGTGTGGTTCCGGCTGCTGCGGCGGCGCATCGGTGGGGCTGGCGCGGTCCAGACCGAGGCGCTTGCCAAGGAGTGCGCCAAGTTGCTCGAGGCGGCGGACAGCGAGGTGCGCCGTCATGCCCTGGTCGAGGAGATGGCCCGTCACCTCGCCATGCCTGCCGCCGTCCTGACCCGCATGGTGCGTACGCGGCCGGATCCCGTGCGCACCCCTGCCCGGGCCGCGGTTGGAGAAGGATCAGCGGAAGGCGGCGCAGCGCGTCGGGACGGGGAAGGCCCAGCCATCCCGTCGGTCCCGCCCGTTGCCGTGCGCCCCGCGCGCCCGCGCACCCCTCTCGAGCGTGCCGAGACCGACCTGCTCGCCTGCATGGTGGCCCAGCCCCTGCTGAGCCAGGTCGAGTTGGTGGCTCCCCTCCAGTTCGAGCCGGTCGCCGAGCTCATGGGGTGGATCCGCGAGGCCGTCGGACATGGCCGCACCGCCAGCGCCGACGTCCTCCGCAGCCTCTTTGCCTCGTGCACGGACCGACCCGACCTCAGCCAACTGCTGGCCGAGGCTGCGAACCGTGCGCAGGGCATCACCCAGCCGAAGCCGTTCCTCGAGTCCATCGAGCGCGGTCGCCAGCGTGTGACCGTCCGCGACGACGTGCGTTCGACGCGCCAGCAGCTGCAGGAGGCACTCTCCTCCGGCAACCGCGAGGTGGCCGACGAACTCACCCGCAGGCTGGTCGAACAACTGCGCCAGGAGCGGCCCAGGTCCACCTGACCGCGCCAACGCCCCCGAACTTCCCCACGTATTCCCTCACTGCAGAAACCAGAACCATCGATGTCCACGGACACCCTCGACAAGAAGGTCAAGACCCTCATCAAGAACAGCCGCAAGGCCGGCGGCGTGACCATCGCGCAGCTGAACGCCGTGCTGCCCGAGGACCAGCAGCAGCCCGAGCACATCGAGAAGGCCATGCGCCTGATCGAGGAGGCCGGCCTGGAGCTCGTCGAGGACGAGGCCAAGCTCAAGGCACTCAAGGCCACAGGGCCAGGCGGTGCCAAGGAGGAGGCGGGCGCCGGTGAGCCCGACGACGGTGGCGACGAGATCGACATGGCGCCCGAGATGGAGCTGCAGGAGCCCACGGAGGCCGAGCTCTCTGCGCCCATGGTCGACATCACCGAGAAGATCGACGACCCGGTGCGCATGTACCTCACCCAGATGGGCGAGATCCCGCTGCTCACCCGCGAGGAGGAGATCAGCCTCGCGCGCAAGATCGAGCTGACGCGCAAGCAGTTCCGCAAGGAGGTGCTGAGTTCTGGCTACGGCCAGCAGAACGCCATCGAGATCCTCGAGGACGTGCTCAAGGGCGAGCTCGCCTTCGACCGCACCCTCAAGGTCAACCAGCAGGACCCCGAGGTGGGCAAGGCCGACCTCTCCTTCCGCCTGCCGGGCAACATCCAGACCCTCAAGCTGCTGTACGAGGCAGCAAAGATCGACTTCCAGGTGCTGCTCGAGGGCAACCCCACCGAGGCGGAGCAGTTGGTGCTCAAGCGCAGGATCTTCAGCCGCCGCCGCAAGGCCGTGGCGCTGATCGAGGAACTCAACCTGCAGGGCAAGAAGGTCCGGCCGATGATCGACCTGCTGGAGAGCCGCTTGCAGGAGATGGAGCGCATGCAGGCGCGGCTCGCCCGCTACCGCGGCGCCCAGATCAGCAACCCCGACGCTGCCGACACCAAGCGTCGCCTGGTGGAACTGCAGGTCGACGGACTCGAGACCGTCGAGCGGCTGCGCGACCGCCTCACGTTCGTGCGGCAGGCCTATGCCAACTACGAGGACGCGAAGCGCAAGCTCTCCTCCGGCAACCTGCGCCTGGTGGTCTCCATCGCCAAGAAGTACCGCAACCGCGGCCTGTCGTTCCTCGACCTGATTCAGGAGGGCAACACCGGCCTGATGAAGGCGGTGGAGAAGTACGAGTACCGCCGTGGCTACAAGTTCTCGACCTATGCCACGTGGTGGATCCGGCAGGCCATCACGCGTTCGATCGCGGACCAGGCGCGCACCATCCGCATCCCGGTCCACATGATCGAGACCATGAGCAAGCTGCGCAACGTGAGCAAGAAGCTCACGCAGCAGAAGGGTCGCGAGCCCTCCATCGAGGAAGTGGCAGAGGCAGCGCAGGTCTCGGTGGACGAGGCCAAGCGCGTGATGAAGATCAGCAAGCACCCGATCTCCCTCGACCGCCCGATCGGCGAGTCCGACGACTCGTACTTCGGCGACTTCATCGAGGACGAGAGCGTCGAGTCGCCGGTCACGGCCGCGAGCCGCGAGATGCTCAAGGACCGGATCGAGTCGGTGCTCGACACGCTGACGTTCCGCGAGCGCGAGATCATCAAGCTGCGCTACGGCATCGGCGACGGCTACACCTACACCCTCGAGGAGGTGGGCCGCATCTTCCGCGTCACCCGTGAGCGCGTGCGCCAGATCGAGGCCAAGGCCGTGCGCAAGCTCCAGCACCCCGTGCGGGCACGCCGGCTCGGCGGGTTCCTCGACTCCCTCGGCGGCGACATCGGCTGAGCCAAGGCGGTCCTGCTCAGGCACCTGGCCGAGGCCCTGTGGGACCGTCCCGCAGGGCCTTGGCGTTTCGGGGCGGCCCCCAGTCGGACCGTGTGGGGGAAGAGGTTGCGTGCGGCTTGAGTCTCCGTGGCCGTCTACCTACCATCGGGTGCCTCTTGCCCACCCGAACCGCCTTGCATCCGCACGTCCAGAAGCTCCTCGAACTGCAGAAGGTCGACCAGGAGATCGCCTCGATCCGGAAGGACCTCACCTCGCTCCCTGCGGAGGAGGCGCGGCGGAAGAAGAAGCTCGACGAGCTCGAGCGCGCCCGCGTGGCCCGCAAGGAAGCTGCCGACAAGGCCGAGGTGGAGGCGCGGCAGCTCGAGGTCTCGATCAAGGCAGGCGATGCCGAGGTCACCAAGCTCAACGAGCGGCTCAACACCGTGCGCAACAACGCCGAGTACCAGGCCACGCTGTTCAGCATCGAGACGGTGCGCAAGGAGCGCGACTCGCAGCAGGAGAAGTGCCTCGTGCTGCTGGAACAGGTGGAGGCCCTGCGCAAGCAGGTTGGCGAGGCCGCAGAGCTGGTCGCTGCCGAACGCAAGATCTTCGACGAGTTCCTCGCCGAGGCCGCCAAGCTGCGCGAACTGCGCAACCGCGAGACCGCCGGCGTGCAGGCGAAGCGCGACCAGATGGCACAGGGCGTGCCGCCGGAGGTCCTCGGTCGCTACCAGCGGCTGTTCGACTCCCGCAACGGCGTGGCCGTGGCCCCGGTCGAGGGCGGTTACTGCCAGGGCTGCTACAACAAGGTCACGACCAACGACGTGGCGCGCCTCATGGGAGGGTCCTCGGTCGTCGAGTGCGACGCCTGCCAGCGCATCCTGTACCTCGGTAGCTAGGCCTCCTGCGATGGCCCGTGCGATCCATCCGGTGGTGGTGGGCACTGCCGGCCACATCGACCACGGCAAGAGCAGCCTGGTGAAGGCGCTCACGGGGATCGACCCCGACCGCCTCAAGGAAGAGAAGGAGCGCGGCCTCACCATCGACCTCGGGTTCGCGCGCCTGAAGCTCTCCGACGGCCGCTGGCTCGGCCTCGTCGACGTTCCTGGTCACGAGCGCTTCGTGCGCAACATGGTCGCTGGCTGCACCGGGTTGGACCTCGCCATCCTCGTGGTGGCTGCGGACGACGGCGTGATGCCACAGACCGTCGAGCACGTGGACATCCTCGACCTGCTCGGGGTTCGCGGCGGCCTCATTGCCCTGACGAAGGTCGACATGGTCGACCCGGTGCTCGCCGACGTCGCCGAGGAGGAGGTGCGCAAGCTGGTGCGCGGCACGGTGCTCGACGGTGCAGAGGTGGTGCGCGTGAGCTCGGTCACCGGTGAGGGCCTGGACGACCTCCGCACCAAGCTGGAGGCCCTCGCCCTGCAGGTTGCACCCCGGCAGAGCCGCGGTCCGTTCCGCATGCCGATCCAGCGCGTCTTCACGCTGCCTGGCATCGGCACCGTGGCCACGGGCATTCCCGTGAGCGGGTCGATCCGCGCCGGCGACGAGGTCGAGGTCCTGCCGGGTGGCACCCGCCTGAAGGTGCGCGGACTGCACGCATACGGTGGCAAGGTGGAGGAGGCGGTTGCCGGCCACAGCACGGCACTGTCGGTCCCCGACGCCCGCGAGACCGGATTGCACCGCGGCATGGTGGCAGCCGCCCCGGGCGTGTTCGCCGCCGGCAACGCCGTGGACCTCGAACTGGTGCTCACTGCCCGCTCGCGTCCGCTCTCCCACCGGGACCCCATCCGGTTCCACACGGGAACGGTCGAGGTGCGCGGAGAGCTCTTGCTGCTCGACCGCGAGACCTTGCGCGCCGGCGAGCGTGCAACCGTGCGCGTGGAACTCGACGAGCTCGTGTGCTGTGCACAGGGCGACCGGTTCCTGCTGCGGCTGCAGAACCCGCCGGTGACCGTGGGCGGCGGCAGGGTGCTGCGGCTGGGGTCCTCGGGGCGCTACCGGCGCAAGGACCTCGGCGACGAGCTTGCGGGCATCCTCTCGGCGGGGGACCGGCCCGAGGCCCGCATCGAGCACGAACTGGCTCTCGCAGGGCCCGAGGGCCAGGCCGTCGACGACCTCGCACGGGCGCTCTCGACGGGCGACGAGCAGGTTGTTGCCGTCTTGCGCGCGATGCCCACGGTCCATCTCGACGCCCGCCAGATGCGCGCGTTCCACCTGGCCCTCGTCGACGCAGGCGAGCGCGAGGTGCTCGAGTCCGTCGACCGCATGCTGGCGAAGCGAGCGGCTGCGGCCTCGATCAAGCGCACTGCACTGCGCACCACGAAGACGCTGCCACAGCCCATGATCGACGCGGTGCTGGACCGCATGGTCGCGCAGGGGCGCGTGCGCCCAGGCAGCCAAGGCAATGTCCTGTTCGTGGACCGGTTGCGCCCGTTGCCACCCGCGCAGCAGGCCCTGCTCGACCGGCTGGTTGCCGAGTGCGAGTCGAGGGGCTTCCGACCGCCGGAACTCGGCGAACTCGAGGCCGCACTGGGCGTCGGGGGCGACACACTCCTCGGACTCGTCGACCGCGCCGTCGACGAAGGCCGCGTCCACAGGGTCGTGGAGCACCACTACGGCACCGGCATCGTCGTCCGCGCCATGCGGGCGATTCGCGCCAACTGCCTGCGCCACCAGGAGTCGTTGGACATCCCCGAGCTCCGGGACGAACTGGACACCTCGCGCAAGTTCCTGATCCCGCTGCTGGAGCACGTCGACAGCCTCGGGCTCACCGTCCTGCGCGGCGGCACCCGGCGTCTCATCACCACTTCCGAGTGGTGCCAGCGGCTCGCCAGCGAGTCCTGACGCCGGCGCCACCGGGTGCTCCGCGTCGGGGGGCGTTGGGGTCCCGCAGCCGCGGATCCGCTCCATGCGGGGGGCCGCTTCTGCCGATACCAGATGCCGATGCATGGGGCATCCTGGAGAGCTGTATGAGCGGCGAGACCTTCCGCGCTGACGATTTCGACGACTTCATCCTCGACGACCAGCCTGCTGTGCTGGGACTCGGCGGCCTGTTCGCCAACCAGCCAGGCGAGGCCGCGTTCCCGGTGCCCGAGACCGGCGAGAACGAGGTGCTGTTCGGTGCTGCGGGCGGGGGGCCTGGCACCCAGGAGTTCGGCGAACTGCGCGAGTTCTCCGAGGACGCAATGGCATCGTGGGAGGGCCACACCATGCAGCCGCAGGAGATCGGGATCCCCGTCCAGCCGGACGAGTTCGACCCGCTCACTGCGCCGGTGGACGACCTCATCCAGGACTCGGGCGACCTCCAACTGGTCGACGAGGAGAGTCAACTCGCGGCCAACGGGCCCGAGGACGAACTGTTCGCAGAGCCGGTGGAAGCCGACCTGTCGACGGGCTTCGCTGGCGATGGCGACGCATCGTCCTTCCCGGACAGCACCGTGCTGGTCAACGGTCACTTCCCTGGCGCGGTCCAACAGGGCGAGGGCTGGGAGTCGATCGAGTTGGGTGGTTCGGACACCGCGGCACAGGAGGAACCCGCCTGGGCAGCGGAGGAGGCCCACGCCGCGCACGAGGGCCAGGAGCACGCCTCGCAGGACGGGATGGACTGGCAGGCCGACTCGGCGGCAGAGCCCCAGTGGGACGGTGCCGCCGTTGCCGAGGATGCAGTCGATGCCGGTGAGGGTGCCGTCGAGGCACTGCCGGTCGACGCGGAGCCGTGTGAACAGGAGTTGGTGGGTGTGGCAGACGCGGGTGCAGTCCCCGTCGAGGAGCCGGTGGCTCCCGTGCTCCCCATGCGCAGGCGCTGGGGCGGCATGGTGGCTGCTGCGGCAGCAGTCCTGCTGTTCGGCACCGGTGCAGCGGTTGCCGTCGAACCCAAGCTCTTCGGTCTGGAGTCGCTCGTCGGCCCGGGCCTGTTCGCACCCGCGCAGGACGACGACTTGGTGGTCACCGCCCCGCGGCCAGTGGCGCGTCCGACGCGCAACCCGTCCGGTTCGCAGCCGCGTCCGTCGGTTGCCCAGCCCGTCGGGGCCGACCCCGTGGCCGCCACCCCAGTCGCAAGCGAGCCCGCGCGCCCGTCGGTTGGTGAGCCACGGCCAGTGGCAACCGACCCGGTCGCCGTGGTGCCTCCCGTGGTCGCGCCGACGCAGCCAGAGCCGACTCGCACCGAGCCGGTTGCCCCGGTGACGTCCGATCCCGTGGCCGTGGTCGAGTCCGCGCGCCCGGTGGAGCCGGTGGCCGTGGCCGAGGTGCCCACCGTCCCGCAGCAGCCTGTCGCAGCCGCTGCGCAGCCCGTGCAGCCGTACCAGGACGAGGTGGTGCAGCGCACCATCCGGGTGAACGACTCGCTGCAGGTCGGCGGCTTCGTCCAGCCCGATGCGGGCACACCCGCAGCCGTGGCGGACCTGACGCCAGGCACCAGCGCCCTGGCCCACCTGCACAACGGCAACTACTTCATCGGCACCGTCAAGACCGTCGACGCGTCGATGGTGACCCTCAAGCTCGACAAGGGCGAGGTCACGATCGCTTCCGGCGACATCCGCAAGGTCTCCAAGCTCGGCAGCGCCGAGTTCCTCGAGCTGCAGCGATCGGTCAGCGGTTTCGTGCGGCTCAGCAACAACAACCGCCTGGTGGGTGCGATCCTCTCCCACGTCGCAGACGACAACATCGTCCTGGAGATGAAGTCGGACCGGATCATCCTGCCCAGGTCCGCGATCGAGGAGATCGTGCGGCAGCCCGAGCGCGGTGAGGTCCGTTTCGACCTCGGCGACAGCGAGGAGAAGTGGCTGCAGGACCTCGCGGAGCGTCAGTTGCGCGCGATCGAGAAGGATCGCTCGGACCGCGCCAGCCAGCCCAAGGGTGGCCAGGGGCAGCAGAAGCAGGAATGAGCAGCGCCGCGCTGCTACAACCGAGGCAGGATCCCATGCAGTCCTGCGTCGAGTGTGGCAGTGAGCGAGTGCAGGTGCGTCTCCGCGACGGCGAGGCGTACGGCGAGTGCGAGTTGTGCGGAGCAGTCCTCGGCGAGAACGAGGCGGCCGCCCGGACCCGCAGCGACCGGGAGGCCGCCGACCAGGGCGTGGACCGCCAGGTCTGGCCCGTGGTGCAGGCGCTTGCACGCCTCCAGGGGCTGCACGTGGTCGCCAGCCACGGTGGGGACGTCGAAGCGCGAACACTTCCCTTCGTCCAGTGGACCACCACCGGTGATGCAGGGCTGCTGCAACTCGACAACCTCGCCAAGTGGCTCGCCCTCTCGTCCAGGTCGCACCGCCTCCACTGGGTGGTGGAGCTCGAGTACGGCCACGGACTCACCTTCACCCTCAAGCCCCGGGTGGACCCAAGGACCTTGCAGCTGGAGACGGTCCGCGAGGCACAGCAGGACCTCGACCTGCTCCACCTCGAGCTCGAGCGCAACGTGCGGCTGAGCTGGTGGAAGCACCCCGTGGCCGGCCCCGGGAACCGCGGCCGCGGCTGAGTCCCGCGGCCTGCGACGCTGCTGCTGGGAGTCCGTTCGCGGGTCGGGTAGCCTGCAACAGTTCCTGTTGCACGCCCGCAGCAGGACGAGCGAGGACACGTCACTCCATGATCGCACGCCTGTTGCAGCTGCTCCTTGTCGCGTTGCTCGCCGCCGCCGCCGCAGCGCAGGTGGAGACGCAGGACCCCGAGGACGCCGTGAAGGAGTTCCGGAAGTTCTTCAAGAAGACGAAGGACGAACCCTCGCTCGTGGCCGCGGTGATGACCCTGAAGGGCAACGAGTGCCAGCCGGCCGCCGAGGACCTGGTGAAGTTGCTCAAGCACCCGATGCCGACGGTGCAGCAGGCATCGCTCGCGGTGCTGGAGACCTACTCGAAGCCGGAGACCTTCCAGCCCTGGATCGACGGCATGCCCAAGGCCGATGCCGACACCCGGCTGCAGTCGGTGCGCGTCTTCGGCCAGGCGCGGCTGAAGGCTGCGGTCCCGGCCATCCGGGTCGCCCTCGCCGACCCGAAGGCCGCGGTCCCCCTCAAGTTCGAGGGTGCGCGCGCCCTGCAGCGCATCGGCGACGGGTCGGTCTCGGACGTGCTCGGTCCCCTGCTCGGCGATGCCGACGCCTCCGTCCGCCTCGCCGCGGTCGATGCCGCCGGCGCACTCAAGCTGGTGGACCTCGGGCCCAAGGTCGTGCCCTTGCTCTCGGATCCCGAGTGGCAGGTGCAGAGTGCGGCGGTCTCAGCCACGGGACAGCTCCGGCCGCAGCAGGGGGTGCAGCCGCTCATCGACCTGATGCGCAAGGCTGGACGTCTGCGCACGGAGTGTGCAGACGCGCTCTTCCGCGTCACGGGCTTCGACTTCGGCGTCGACCCGGACCAGTGGCAGAAGCAGTGGGACCGCCTCATGGCCATCGAGGGCTGGCGCATCCCGACGGAAGAGGAACTCGCCAAGAAGGCCGAGAGCCGCAAGAAGTACGACGCCTTCTACGGCAAGAAGGAGCAGACCAACACGTTTGCCGGCATCCCGACCACCAGCACGCGCGTGCTGTTCATCATCGACGTGTCCGGGTCGATGGACGACCTCGTGGTGGAGCGCGAGAAGTTCCAGGGTTACGAGAACTTCAAGAAGTTCACCGTGGTCAAGACCGAGCTGCTGCGCACCCTCGACACCCTCACCGAGGAGACCTACTTCGACATCGTCGCCTTCGCCACCGACCTGCACACGTGGAAGAAGAAGCTGGTACCCGCGAACCTGGTGAACCGGGACGCGGCAAAGTCCTGGGTCTCCCGGCTTGGCCCGATCGGCGGTGCCGACCAGCAGGAGATGGCGGCTTCAGGCCTGACGGGTGCTGCAAACCTCTCCGCAGGCAAGACCAACACCCTCAAGGCACTGATGTACGCGTTCGGCATCGACCCCGACAACCCGCCCAAGGCACCGGCGACGGGTGCGCCGCGCGCCGCCATTGCGAACAAGATCGACACCGTCTACTTCCTCAGCGACGGGCGTCCCAGTGTCGGGCGGCTGGTGGACACCAACGAGATCCGCAAGGAGGTGCGCCACTGGAACGACTTCTACCGCATCGTGTTCCACGCGATCGCGATCGGCGAGTTCCAGAAGGAGTTCCTGCGCGACCTGGCGACGGAGAACGGCGGCGTGTTCGTCGACCTCGGCCGCTGAGACGGCCCACCGTTCAGCTGACGTTCCCCTCGCCGCGCAGCAGCCCGCGCGGCCGCACCCACATCACGAGGACCGTTGCGACGATGCCGACTGATCCTGCGATCGCATAGGCAGTGCCCTCCCCCGCGGTCGCCTGCACCTGGAACAAGGCGACGTTGATGCCGGCGTAGCAGAGCCTTCCCGCGAGCGACAGTGCGGAGAGCACGGTGGTGCGGGCGGTGGTGGCGATGCGGTGGTTCACGAACTCTTGCATCACCGGCATGTGGATCCCGAACGGCAGTTGCTGGAACGCGAACATCACCACTCCCAGCGTGCCGATGCCGGGTGCCATCGCCAGCAGGCTGAGTCCCAGTGAGAGGGGCATGGCCCAGAAGAGCGTGCGGCGTCCGAGGCGCTGGACCAGCCTCGGGGCACTGCGGCTCATGGGCGCGGCCAGCAGGTTGAGGGCCAGGTACACCGTCCCGATGGTCAGCGGGTGGGCGAACGTCGGGTTCTCCTCGCCGATCCGGCCCAGGTAGACCTGGTAGTTGTGGAACGGGTAGCGCAGCAGTGCGAACAACACCACCCAGTAGAAGACCAGCCATCGGACCGCCGGCTGGTTGAGGTCGCGCATGCCCTGTTGCAGCAGCTCGGCTCGGGTCGTCCGTGGGCGCGGGGCCTCCTCGAGGCCGGTTGCAAGCACGCCTGCGAGGCAGCACAGGAGGCTGGTGAGCACGATCGTCTCCGACCATGCCCAGGCTGTGCCTTCGGCAAGGGCCCAGGCCACCAGGCCGCCGGCGAGGAAGGACCCTCCCGTGCCGAGCAGCCGCCATGCGTTGACGCGCGACTCGACCTGCAGGTAGCGGGTTTCCTGGCCGTGCGCCCGGAGCGAGTCGTAGAGCAGGGCGGCCGGTGGGCCAGATAGCACCGAGTGGCCGATCCCGAGCAGTGCCTCGCCGCAGCAGAACCCCGCCATCCCCGGCCACAGCACCAGCACGAGGAAGCCTGCTGCGAGGAGGAACGGTCCCAGCACCATCATGGCCTTGCGACCGAGCCGGTCCGCGATCATGCCCGTCGGCACCTCGGCAACGAACATGGCCACGTAGTAGATGCCGACCACCAGGCCATAGCCCGCCAGGTCGAGCCCCTGCCCGACGAAGTAGAAGTACAGGAACGGGACGCAGGCGAAGGGGTATGTCAGCAGGGCGTAAAGGCGCAGGAGCAGCAGCTGACGGTCGAGGCCTCGCACGGGGCGGCAACCATGGCACCGGGCCGGCCCCGGGTCCAGTTCGTTGCAACCTCGTGCGTCCCCGCAAGGTAACCTTGTGCGAACGAAGTTCCCGTTCCAGTGGGGTGTCCCCGCAGGCACCCAGTCCACCGTCCAGGAACCACAGCATGCTCGCTGCCCTCCTCGCCACAGCGCTCACGGTCCCCGTCCCTCACCCTCTCGCGATGGTGTTCGCGCACGTGAACGACACCCGTTCCCACGGCGTGGTGGGCGACGGCCTGCTCTCCCTCGACGAGGCCATCCGGCTCGCCAACGGCACGCTGATGCCCATGCAGCTCTCGGCTGCCGAGCGGGCCCGCATCCAGGGCATGGGCTCGATGGTGGACGGCATCCGTGTCGACGCCATGACCACCCCGGTCATCACGCTGGAGGCCGAGCTCACGGCGCTCACCGGCATGGGCATGGGCATGGTGGTGGTGGAGGGGATGCCGGACCCCATGGGCATGCGTCCCGTGCTGGCCGGCGGCACGTTTCCCAAGGTCCTCGCGCTCCGCGGCCACGACATGGAGGTCATGGGGTTCGAGTTCCGCGGCGGACAGGTCGGCCTCGATGCCAACATGATGATGGGCACCATGGCCATGGCGCCGATGGTGCGCGACTGCCTGTTCGACGGGCAGACCGTCGCCTGCATCAAGGCCCACTCCATGGGCTCCGAGATGACCCACCTGATGGTGGAGGAGACCAGCTTCCGCAACGCGCCGCGCGGCATCCTCATCGAGGACAACGCCAACGGCGGCATGGTGGAGGTCGACGGCGAGTGGAACGAATGGGACGGCGTGCAGGTTGCCGTGGACATCGTCGAGAACGGCCGCAGCAACATGTCGATGGCCATGTTCTGGCGCTGCACGATGCGCAACGGCGCACAGTTCTTCCGCGTCCGTCGCGGCGCCACCTCGAACTCACAGCTGATGTTGCGCATGGTGCACTGTGACTTCGTCACCAGCGGTGACACCGTCGACGTGCAGGGCGTGAACGGCGGCCTCACCATCGTGCACCACCACCACTCGCGCTTCACGGCCGGGGCGGGGCGCAAGGCCCTCTGGTGCCACCCGCGCACCGGCGAGTTCGACGTGCACGGCAGCGAGATGGAGTTCCGTGGCGACGTGTCGATCGCCGCCAACCTCTTCACCCAGCGCATCTGGATGCAGAACAACGTGCACATGGGCGGCACGTTCACGCTGGACACGGGCGGCTCGTTGCCCAACCTGCTGTGGAACCGGTTCGAGGGCACCCAGGTGGTGGTCCCGCCGACCGCGACCACCCAGGTGCGGCTGCGCAGCTGCGAGTTCTGGAACGCCGCGGTGAACGGGCAGGCGCTTGCCGCACCGGTCACCATGGAAGGGTGCTACTCCAACGGCACCAGCATGGCAGGCCAGGTGACGGTTCAGAATGCCGCGGCCGCGCCCTTCCTCGGGCGCACCACCGTGACGCCCTCGAACCCGCAGGTCGGCTCCGTGTTGACCCTCGCGTGCGACATGCCCTTCGGCGTGGGGCTGGTGTGGGACTTCGCGATTGCGATGCCCAGGCCGGTCACCACCCGCGAGCCGGTCCGCATCTATGGTGACGTCGCCACCGCGGTGGTGCTGCCGGGCTACTCCGTGTTCCAGTCCACGACCAACGTCCCGATCCCCGCGAACCCCAACCTCATCGGGCTGGAGTTCCACGTGCAGGGCGTCCAGGTGCCCATCGTGGCGGGTTCCGCCGCGCCAGCCTACTACCTGCCCACGGGCGGTCTGGTGCGGTTGCGCTGAGCGGGCAGCAGCGGCGCTTGCTTGCAATCGCCGCCCGTGCCGCCATCCTGTGCGCCGGATGATCCCCTCCGGCGCCGACTTCCGCAGCGACACCCTGACGCTGCCCACCGACGAGATGCGTCGGGCCATGGCCGCTGCCGAGGTGGGGGACGACGTGTGGGGCGAGGACCCCACGGTGAAGCGGCTCGAGGCCGCAGCGGCAGAACTGCTCGGCAAGGAAGCCGGGCTGTTCATGCCCTCCGGCACGATGGCCAACCAGGTCGCCATCCACGTCCACTGCAGGCCCGGCGACGAACTCGTGTGCGAGTCGCGCAGCCACGTGTACTGGTACGAGGGAGGTGCCATCGCCCGCCTGAGCGGCACGCAGGTGCGCACGCTCGACGCGCCCGGTGGCGTGCCCGACCCCGCGCAGGTGACGGCCGCAGTGCGCAGCGACGACCCGCACTACCCGCGTTCGCGCCTGCTGGTGGTCGAGAACTCCCACAACATGGCGGGTGGGCGGGTGGTGCAGCCCGGTCGCATGGATGCGCTGGCAGCTGCGGCCCGCGCTGGCGGCATGGCCGTGCACGTCGACGGGGCCCGGTTGTGCAACGCAGCGGTGGCCTGCGGCGTCGAGCCTGCCCGTCTGGTCGCTGCGGCTGACAGCGTCTCGCTGTGCCTGAGCAAGGGGCTCGGCGCCCCGGTGGGGTCCGTGCTCGCAGGCACGCGTGCGTTCCTCGCCGAGGCCCGGCGCGCCCGCAAGGCGTTCGGTGGCGGCCTGCGGCAGGCAGGCGTGCTCGCTGCTGCCGGCTTGCTGGCGCTGCGCGACTGGCGCACCCTGCTGCCGCGCGACCACGAGCGGGCACAGGTGCTCGCGCAAGGGATCGGTGGCATCGACGGGATCCGCGTGGACACCGCTGCGGTCGAGACCAACATCGTCATGGCAGACCTCGTGCGCGGCACCCCCGCGGGCCTGGTCGCCGAGCTCGCCCGGCACGGCGTCAAGGCCGCTGCCGTGGGGCCGGCGCGCGTGCGGTTCGTGACCCATCGCGACATCACCGACGAGGGTGTGCAATCCTGTATCCGCGCAGCCCGGCAATGGGCGGCGGCAACGACGTAGGAAAGGAACGAGAGACCGTGAGCATCTTCAAGGCATACGACATCCGCGGCACCTACCCCGACCAGGTCGACGAGCGCATCGCGTTCGACATCGGGGCGGCGATGGTCCGCTTCCTCGGCGCCAAGCGGTTGGTCGTGGGGCGCGACATGCGCACCATGGCACCTTCCGTCCAGGATGCCGTGATCGAGGGCATGCTCTCGCAGGGATGCGACGTGGTGGACATCGGTCTCGCCTCCACGCCCATGGGCTACTACGCCATCGGCAAGATCCCCTGCGACGGCGGCCTCGTCGTGACGGCCTCGCACAACCCGAAGCAGTACATCGGCTTCAAGCTGTGCCGCAAGGAGGCCCGCCCGATGTCCGCCGACACCGGCATCAAGGACATCGAGCGCATGGTCCGGGCTGGCGGCATGCAGCCTGCGGCCAAGGCCGGCAAGCGCGACTTCGTGGACGTGAAGAAGGACTTCGTCGACCACATCGCCAACTTCGCCAAGGGCATCAAGCCCATGTCCATCGTCGTGGACTACGCGAACGGCATGGGGGCGCACGAGTCGCCGGCGATCTTCGCCAAGATCCCCGGCCTGCAGGTCGAGTCGCTCTACCAGGAACTCGACGGCACGTTCCCGAACCACGAGGCCAACCCGCTCAAGGAGTCGAACCTCGACGACCTGCGACGCGCCGTGAAGGCGCGCAAGGCGACCCTCGGACTCTCGTTCGACGGCGATGCCGACCGTTGCGCGTTCGTGGACGAGGAGGGCCGTACGGTCCACGCCGACCTCATCACCGTGATCCTCGCGCGCGGCATGCTCCAGCGGCACCCGGGCAAGGGGATCATCTACGACCTGCGCAGCTCCAAGGTCGTCCCCGAGGAGATCGTCAAGCTGGGTGGGAGGCCCGTGCGCGAGCGCGTGGGTCACTCCTTCATGAAGGAGACGATGCGTCGCACCGACTGCATCGGCGGCGGCGAGCTCAGCGGCCACTTCTACTTCGCGGAGAACTACTACACGGACTGCGGCGTCCTGGCCGCGATCCTCGTGCTCAACCAGCTGAGCCAGGAGGGCAAGACCCTCAAGCAGGCTGCCGACCCGCTGCGCAAGTACTTCGGCACCGGCGAGGTCAACTTCAAGGTGGCGGACAAGGACGCCCTGATGAAGGCGGTGCAGTCACGCTATGCCGACGCAAAGATCGACTTCCTCGACGGCGTGACGGTGACCTACCCGACCTGGTGGGTGAACGTGCGCCCGTCCAACACCGAGCCGTTCCTGCGCATGTGCCTCGAGGCGGACACCCAGCAGCTCATGGAGCAGAAGCGCGACGAACTGTTCGCGATCCTCGGGCACCCGACGGACCACTGAGCCTCACCGCTGGCCGCAGACCTGGCCGGCTGCAGTCCAGCGGCCAGGGCTCAGCGGCCGCCGGTCCCTTCCTCCTGCTCGCCCTCGACCGCCGTCGTCTCCACGTCCGAGTCGCCGGCGCCGACACCGGGCACGCCACCGATGGCACTGCGCGGGCCGCGCAGGTCGCGCACGGTGAACGGCAGGGTGGCGCTGCGTTCGCCGTTGCGGATGCGCACGGCAAACGAGCCACCGCGCTGGCCCTGTCCCTGGCGCCCGCCGCGGCCGAAGCCCGACATCCCGCCGCGTAGGCCCTGGCCCTCGGCAGCCCATGCCACCTCGTGGTAGCCGGCCTTGGTCGGGCCGTCCTTGCGCCACACCACGGCACCCGTGGGGTCGAGCACCTCGAGTTCCACCTTGCCCTCGGCGTCCTGGTCGAGGAAGTAGCGGAACGTCGCGGTGGTGAACGGGTTGGGTGCGACCCACTCGCGTGCGCCCACGTTGCCGCGTCCGAGCGGGCGCGGCAGGATCACGCCGTTGCTGGGGGGCAATGCCACCATGGCCTGGCCCAGCACCTCGGCATCGAGCGACTCGAGGGCTGAAGCGTCCATGGCCCAGATGCCGCGCCCGTGGGTGCCCACGAGGACGTGCGGCTCGCGCGGGTGCACCAACAGGTCGTGCACCGCAACGCGCGGCAGGTTGCCGCCCAGGCGGTGGAAGTGCGCGCCGTCGTCGACGCTCACGTATGCGCCCATCTCGGTCCCCACCAACAACACGTGGGCGTTGCGCGGGTGCTGGCGCACCACGTTGACGGGCTCGGCAGGCAACGAACCGTGGATGGCGCGGAAGCTCTCACCGCCGTCGTCCGTGCGGAACAGGAACGGCTTGCGCAGGTCCTCGCGGTACCCGGTGAACGACACGAAGGCGACCTTCTCGTCGTGGCGCGAGGCCTCGACGCGGCTGACCCAGAGACCCTGCACCTCGGCCGGGAACCGGTCGGTGAGCTCGGTCCATCGGCTGCCGTCGTCGCGCGTGAGCCAGACCCTGCCGTCGTCCGTGCCGACCCAGAGCATGCCTGCGGTCCTCGGTGACTCGGCAATCGTCGTGATCGTGCAGTGGGGCACGTCGCCGCGCAGGCGGTCTGCCGCCGCGGTGGTGAGGTCCGGACTGACCATGGTCCAGTCCGTGCCGCGGTTGCGTGAGCGGTGCAGGTACTGGCTGCCTGCGTACAGGGTCTGCGGGTTGTGTGCCGAGACCACGAAGGGGGTCATCCAGTTGAAGCGCAGCGCGGGCGAGCCCTTGGGTGCCTTGGGCCGGATCGAGGCGCTCTCACCGGTGCGGAGGTCGAGCCTGCCGAGCCCGCCGAACTGCGACTCCGAGTAGACGAGGTCCGGGTTCTCCGGGTCGACACACACGTGGAAGCCGTCGCCGCCGTTGATGCGGTAGGCGTCCTCGATGCGGATGCCCGCGCTCGTGCGCCCGCGGAGCGGGAAGCCCCAGGTGCCATTGTCCTGCGTGCCCCCGTAGACGCGGTAGGGGTCGCGGTTGTCGACGCCGATGGCGTAGAACTGCGCGATGGGCAGGCGGTCGTTGTGGTCCCAGTGCTGGCCGCCGTCCCACGTGACGGCAAGCCCGCCGTCGTTGCCGAGCAGTGCGTGGTTGCCGTCCTTCGGGTCGATCCAGAGCGCATGGTGGTCGACGTGGAGACTGTTGGCGAAGTTCCTGCCGCGTGCGCCGCGGCCCTCGCCCGGGGTCCACGTCTTGCCGCCGTCCTCGGAGCGGTAGAGCTGCACGGACAGCACGTACACGACGTCGGCGTTGCGAGGGTCGACGCGGACCTGCCCGTAGTAGTAGCCGGGCTCGCCGCCGATGGGACGCGTGCCGTTGGTCTTGCGCCAGGTGGCACCTGCATCGTCGCTGCGCCACACCTCGCCGCCCACGAGCTTGCGGCGGGGCTGCTGGCGCGGGGCGTCCTGGGCCTGGTCCGCCTTGGTGCGGGCCACCAGCGTTGCGACCGGGTCGGCCAGTTCCTCGGCCGTGGGCTCCGCTTCCTTGCCGCCCTCGGCAGGCGGCTCGGCAGGTTTCTCGCTGGCCACCTGCGGCGCGGGGTTCAGGTTCTCGACGCAGGCATAGACCACCTTGGGGTCGCCCGGGAACACCGCGAGCCCGATGCGTCCGAGTTCGCCACCGGGCAGCCCGCCACCGAGCTGTTCCCACGTCCTGCCGCCGTCCACGGACTTCCAGAGGCGGCTGCCGGCGCCACCCTCGACGAAGTCCCAAGCGCGGCGCCTGCGTTCGTAGCTGGCCCCGTACAGGACGTCCGGGTTGCGGGGGTCGACGGCCACGTCGATGAAGCCGACGTCGGGTCCGAGTTGCTTCACGTGCTCCCAGGTCGCGCCGCCGTCCACCGTGCGGTAGAGGCCGCGCTGGGCGTTGGGCGTGTAGAGCGCACCAGCGGCTGCGACCCACACGATGTCCGGGTTGCTCGGGTGCACGACCACGCGGCCGATGTGGTCGGTTCCGTCGAGACCAACGTGCTTCCACGTGGCGCCGCCGTCCGTCGACTTCCACACGCCATTGCCCCAGTAGGAGCTGCGCTGGTTGTTGGCCTCGCCGGTGCCCACGTACAGCACGTCGCCGTTCGAGGGTGCCACCGCGAGGTCGCCGATGCTGGCGGAGTACGCGTCCTGGAACTGCGGCGCGAAGGTGATGCCGCCGTTGACGCTCTTGAACAAGCCGCCGCTCGCAGCGGCGACCCACACCACGGACCGGTTGGCGGGGTGCACCTCGATGTCGAGGATGCGGCCGCCGAAGGCCGTCGGGCCCAGTTCGACCCAGTTCATGCGGCCGAACACGTCGCGCGCATGGAACTCGTGGTCGGGCGACTGCGCCGGCAACAGCGGCACGAGGGCAACGATGCAGGAGATCGGGGTCAGGTGCTTCATGGCATCACTCCCTGCTCAACGGGGTGGTGGGTTCGAGGGTGCCGGGCTCCACGGGCGACGTGCCCGGGTCGGGGTGCAGCGTGAAGGCGCGTGCGGTGACCTTCTCGCCCACGGTGTGGCGGACCGAGTAGACGCCGGGGGCCGCGAGCCGGTTGCCGGTGCGGGCGTCCCACTGGATCACCTGCAGGCCTGCCCTGGGCTTGCCCTGGACCTCCGCAACCTTGTCGCCCTTGACGTCGTGCACGGTGAGGGTCGGTGCCGCCGCAGGGGCGTCCGCGAGGTACAGGTGGAAGGTCGCGCCGTAGGCGGGGTTGGGTGCCGCGTAGTTGCGGTGGCCCTGGGCCCCGCGGCTGCTCATGCGCCAGAGGATCGCGTCCTCGGGCTGGAACAGGTGCGCTGCGGACTCTGCCACAGCCTTGTTCCACTGGCGCAGCGGTTGGACGTCGATCACCCACACGCCGCGGCCGTGCGTGCCTGCAACGAGGTCGCTGTCGCGGTCCTGGATGCAGAGGTCCCGGACGCAGACCGTGGGCAGGCCCGATCCGAGCGGGGACCAGCGGTCGCCGCCGTCGAAGCTCACCCACGCACCGAACTCGGTGCCGAGGTAGAGCAGGCCCTCGCGGCGCGGGTCCTCCGCGACCGCGTGCACCGGCTCGTTGGCGGCCAGGTCGTGGCCGAGGAAGCGCCAGGTCGCCCCGCGGTCCTCGCTCACGAACACGTAGGGGGCGAAGTCGTCGCTGCGGTGGCCGTCCAGGGTCACGTAGACGCGGTCGTCCTTGTGCGCCGAGGGCCAGACGTCGCTCACGTAGCGCGGTCCGGGCACGCCCGGCAGGTTGGCGTGCAACTGCACCCAGTTGCGACCCTCGTCGTCGGTGCGCCAGAGCGCGCCGTCGTCCGTGCCCACGTACAGCAAACCGCGCACGCGCGGGCTCTCGGCAAGCGCAGTGGCCGTGCCCTGCTCGGTGAGGCCGAGCACGGGCGAGAGCGAGGTCATGCGGATCCCGGCTGCGTTGCGGATCGGTCCCTGGTCGGCCCGCACGTCGCGGTTGTCGAGGTGCGCATAGCGGTCGCCGCGCCACAGGTAGTTGCCGGCGTGGTAGACCACGAGCCGGTTGTGGGGGGAGAGCTTGAACGGCGCGTCCCAGTTGAAGCGCGCAGCAGGTCCGCTCGCCCGCGCACGGTCCGGCCGCAACTGGTTCCCGGAACGCAGGTCGAGCATGCCCAGCGCACCGTTCTGGCTGGTGGCGAAGACGAACCAGGGCTCGATCGGGTCGACCGAGGCTCCGAAGCCGTCGCCGCCCCAGATGTAGCTCCAGTCCTCGTGCAGGATGCCCTCGCGACGGCGCGTGCGGCTCGGGCCGACCCAGGTCCCGTTGTCCTGCAGGCCGCCGATGACGCGGTAGGGCACGGAGTTGTCGGCGGCGACCTTGTAGTACTGCGCGACCGAGAAGCCGTGGTGCACCTGCCAGGTCTGGCCGCGGTCGAAGGTCTCGTTGATGCCGCCGTCGCAGCCGGCGACCAGGTGGTTGCTGTCCTGTGGGTCCACCCACACGGCATGGAAGTCGACGTGGATGCCGCGGTTCACGGCACCGAACTTCTTGCCGCCGTCCGAGCTGCCCCAGAGGTTCACGCCGACGGAGTAGAGGTTCTGGTCCGACTGCGGGTCGACGGCCAGCACGCTGTAGTAGAACGGGCGCTCGTTGAGGCTGTTGAGGCGCGTCCACGTCTCGCCGCGGTCGTTGGAACGGAAGATGCCGCCGGTCTCGAAACCGTCGGGGCCCTGCTGGTCCTGCCGGTTCTCCACCTGTCCGCCGAGCCTGCCGCCGAACGGTGCTGCGCCGGTGGCCATCCCCGCGCCCTGCTGGCGCGTGCCGTAGGTCACCTCGACCTCCAGGGTCTGGGTGCCGCGGGCGACCGTGAAGGTGGCCTTCTGCCCGCCGCGCGAGTCGCGCACGATGGCCATCAGGTCGGCAAAGGTGCGCACGGGCTCGTCGCCAACCTTGGTGACGCGGTCGCCGGCGCGGATGCCTGCCTGTTCGGCGGCACCACCTTCGGTCACGGTCGACAGCACTGCGCCGGGAGCCGCCTCGCTGCCGTCCTCGCCCTCGGCCCCGGTCCCGAGCGTGGCCGTGCCGCGCGGTGCCTCGCCCGAGGGTGCCGCTGCACTCTGCTTGCTGCCCGTGGCCCAGCCGCTGCGCTCGGTCTCGACGATGGCGAAGAGGACCGACGGATCCTTGTCCCAGAGGGCGAGGCCCGAACGGCCCCACTTGCAGCTCGGCAGGCCCTGTCCGAGCCTGCGCCAGGTGGTGCCGCCGTCCTCGGACTTCCAGAGCCCGCTGGTCGCGCTGAAGCGCACCGAGGGGTCGTTGTCGTCGAACATGCCGCGCGCCCGCTCGTACATGGCTGCGTAGACGACGTCGGGACGCGACGGGTCGATGCGCACGTCGATGCAGCCGGTGCGCTCGTCGACGAAGTGCACGCGTTCCCACGTGGTGCCGCCGTCCATGGTGCGGTAGACGCCGCGTTCCTCGTTGGGGCCCCAGAGCCTGCCGAGCGCCGCGACGAACACGATGTCAGGGTTGGTCGGGTGGATCGCCACGTGACCGACCTGGAAGGTCTCGCGCAGCCCCTTGTGCTCCCACGTCGCGCCACCGTCCGTCGACCGGTACACGCCGTCGCCCCACTGCACCGAGTTGCGTGCGTTCTCCTCGCCGGTGCCCACCCAGACGATGTCCGGGTTCGACGGTGCGGTCGCCACGTCGCCGATCGACACGGTGCCCTGGCGGTCGAACACCGGGGTCCACGTGGTCCCCGCGTTGCTGGTCTTCCAGACGCCGCCGCCGCCGGTGCCCGCGTACCACACGGAAGGGGTCGCCGACGGGATCTCGAGGTCCGTGATGCGACCCTGCGGGTTGCACGGGCCCAGGTTGCGCCACTCGAGTGCCTGGGTGAGGTCGGCAGGGGTTGCGGGACCGGGCACAGCGGCAGCGGGAGCTGCTGCGGGCGGTTCCTGCGCCGCGAGGCCGGCGAGGAGGAACGGGGCGGAGACGAGTTCGAGTCGCATGGAGACTCCGTCGGTTGCACTGCAGGGGCCGCTCGTGCGGCGGGTGCGCAGCATACGGAACGCGCGCGCGGTTCGTTGGCCGGGATCGCGGCTGTGGGACACGCTGCGTTCTCGTTACGTTGTGCGGCATGGCGCGCGCCGTACTCCTGCCGTCCCTCGTCCTGCTGCTGTCCGCCGCGTGCAGTGCGCCACCCGCCGATGCCACCGCGGCCGTGGGGGCATCGGTTCCGTCGTCCGCGCCGCCGGGGTGGGACTACCCGGCCCTGCTCGCGCGCATGACCGACGTGGACTGGTTGGCGGTCCCGCCGTTGCCCGGGGAACGGTGCACCCAGTCCAGCAGTTTCGACCGGGGCTCATTGGGGGCGCCGTACGCGGGCGAGGCCTCGTACGCCAACGGCGACCGCGGCCACTACCTCTCGGCCCACGACGAGGCAGGCATCCGCACCTTCGTCATGGCGGAGGGCACGGGGCCCGGCGTGGTCACGCGCATCTGGTCGGCCAACCCGCAGGGCCTGCTCCACCTCGAGGTCGACGGCCAGCGGGTCTGGTCGGTGCCGTTTGCCGACCTGTGCGGAGGCAGGGTGGAACACGTGGGCGAGCCGATGGCGGGCATGCGCAGCAAGGGCGCCAACTGCCACCTGCCGATCCCGTTCCAGCGCGGGTTCCGCCTGCTGCAGACGGTGGGCGACTCGTACTACCAGGTGAACGTGCTCCACCTGCCCGAGGGCAGTGCGGTGCCTTCCTTCCACCCGCGCATGCTGGCCGAGCACGCAGGCGTGCTGCAGGCGACGCGCGAGCGCATGATGGCTGACGTGCCCGGCGATGCGGTGGCGGGCGCGCGCATCACCACGCGCGGCGACACGGGGCTGCTGGCGACGGTCCTGCCCGGGCGCACCGTGCGGTCGATCCGGCTGAAGGCGGGGCCCTGCGGCGATCCAGCCACCGCGGACCGCATGCGGTTGCTGCAACTGGTCGTCACCTGCGGGGCGGAGGAGACCGTGCGCGTGCCCGTGGCCGACTTCTTCCAGGGTGGCACGAAGTGGTTGCCGCACCGCAGCATGCTGTACGGCATCGACGCGGACGGCACGGCCTGGTGCCGCTTCCCGATGCCGATGCCGGAGGGTGGCACCGTGCGCATCGAGGGCGGCCCGCCGCGCGGCGCGCTCGACGTGGCGCACTCCCGCGTCGAACTCTCGGTCGACAGCCAGCGCGGCCTTGCCGGCCCGATGCTGTTCCGCGCCGGGTTCCACGAGCGCAGGGACGTGGCCACGCGACCCTTCCACGACCACCTGGTGCTCGATGCCACCGGCACCGGCCGCTTCGTTGCCACGATGCTGCTGGTGAAGAACCCGGTGAAGGCGTGGTGGGGCGAGGGCGACGAGAAGTTCAGCGTCGACGGCGAGGCGTTCCCCTCCACCTTCGGCACCGGCACCGAGGACTACTTCGGGTACGCGTGGTGCTGTCCCGAGCGGTTCGCGTCGCCGTTCCATGGCCAGCCGCAGTGCGACGGCCCAGGCAACTACGGCTACACGGCGAACCACCGGTTGCACGTCCTGGACGCGGTGCCGTTCCAAACGAGCTTCCGCCACGACCTCGAGGTCTGGCACTGGGACCCCGCCGTGCGCATGGACTACGCGTCGGTGGCCTGCTGGTACGGGATGCCGGGCGCGCGCTCGGGCCTGCCGCCGGTGCCGGCGCCCGCCGCCCTCGCGTTCGCGCGCATCCCCGACTACCGCATGTTCGAGGTCCCGGGGGCGATCGAGGCAGAGTCGCTCGCAGTGCTCGCGTGCACGGGCGGGAGGCACGAGGTGCAGGCCATGGACTTCAGCGTGGGGTTCAGTCGCGAGGCCCAGCGCTGGTGGCGGGACGGTCGGCCGGGCGACGAACTGAGGTTGTCCCTGCCGGTGCCCGAGGCGGGCCGCTACCGGGTCCACGCACAGTTCTGCACTGCTGCCGACTACGGCGTGGTGCAGTGCCGCATCGGCACGGCGATGCTCGGCGGCCCGCTCGACCTGTTCCACCGCGGGGTGCGCGCGGGTGGGGAGCGCGTGCTCGGCGAGGTCGAGTTGCCTGCCGGCAAGGTGGAGTTCGTCCTCGCGCTCGTGGGTCGCAACCCCGAGGCAACCGCGTTCATGGCAGGGCTCGACCACCTGCGTTTGGAGCGGTTGCCGTGAGCCCGCGTCAGGAAGGCTTCGACTGCCCCCAGTGCGGCGCCTTCGTGCGCGCCGGTCGTGCCTCGTGTCCGGAGTGCGGCAGCGACGAGCGCACGGGTTGGCAGGACGCCGAGGAGGTCGACTACCAGTCCCTCGAACTGCCGGAACCGGACCAGGACCAGCCCCATGGCTCGGCTGCGCGGTCGACCGTGCACCGGGTGGTCGTGGTGCTCCTCGTGGTCGCACTCGTGGCCACGCTCGTGCTCGCCATGTGAGGATCCACACAGGGTGTTGGACCGCCGGGTGACCTCGTCATAATGCGACCATGTTCCGACGGTCGTCGTTCGAGCGGCTCGCACAGCACGAGGGTGTCGAGCGACCGTTCCGCATCCTGGTGCGGATGCCTGCAGATGCGCGGTTGCGCGTGGCAGGCCTGCTGGGCTGCTGGGTGAACGAGACCGACCCGCCCGAGCGGCAGGCCTGGCGCATCATCAACCAGAGCCTGCGCGGGCTGCAGGCGAGAACGCACCACGTCACGGAACAGCTCACGCCCTTCTCGCGCAACAACGACTGGCGTCTCATCCTCGAGCGCGCCGCGCGCCGCTGTGGCCTGCAGGTGGGTCCGGGTGCCGGTGCCGAGGTGCTGGAACGCGCTCTCTTCGAGCATCTCGCGGACGTCTGGGTGCGCCAGCACCTGCTGCAGGACGACCCGGAGCAGTTGCTCAACCAACTGCACCCCAACCTCGACCGCGCCATCCGCTCCCTCGGCCTCTCGCGCAACGGACGCAGTGCGCTCGTGGTGGGCCTGCTGCACGCCATGGACGCGTCGCGCAAGGACGCTCGCGAGGGCATGAACCGCCTCACCGACTTCCTGCGGCTCGCGATGCCGTGGACCTGGACCACGTCCATCAGCACGGGATGCCGGGTCCTGCACCAGCGCGCGTGGGGGATCTGCGAGTCGTGGTTGCTCCAAGGGCTGGGGCCGTGGGCCCGCACCAACTACGGCCGCGTGTGCGCCGTCCTCGTCGCACTCCACCTCTATTCCGTGCTCGACGAGGTCGGTGAGCAGTTCGACCTCGCGGGTCGCTGAGGATCCGATGGGCACTGCGAGACTCCTGCTCCCAGCCCTCCTCGCCGCGCTCGGTGCCTGCACCGCAGGCGGCGGCACCGACGGTGCCGTCGCGGAAGCAGACCCCCATGCCGCATGGCGCCCGCGCCACGGCGCGCGGGCGAGGCCCGACCAGCCGGGTGAGGCCATGGCCTGGCACCTGCTCCGGTTGCGCGACGAGGACGGCGTCGTGGACCCCTCGGGACCCGAGCGCGCGCGTGCCGCCCGCGAGGCCATGCTCGCGCACCAGGAAACAGTGGACGACGCGGGCATCGGGCCGTTCGGCTGGGTCGAGTTGGGGCCGCCCAACATCGGCGGCAGGACCCGTTCGTTGCTGGTGGACCCCGTCGAACGCAACCGCATCTGGGCGGGCGCGGTGGGCGGTGGCATCTGGCGCAGCAGCGATGCTGGGGTGACGTGGACGCGCGGGGACGACCGGCTCGGCAGCATCGCGGTGTGCTGCCTGGCGATGGACCCAACGAATCGACAAGTGCTCTATGCCGGCACCGGCGAGGGCTTCTACAACGGCGACGCGATCCGCGGCGCCGGCATCCTTCGCTCGACCGACGGCGGCGTGACGTGGACGCGCCTCGCGGCCACGGTGTCATGGGGCTACGTGAACCGCATCGCGGTCTCGCCCGCGAACCCGCAGTTGCTGCTGGCTGCGACCCGGCTGCCGGGCGGCATCCACCGCAGCACGGACGGTGGCAACACCTGGTCCCTGGTCCGCGGGGCCGACGCTGGCATGCAGGTGTTGTTCGACCCCAACGACGGCACCCGTCTCGTCGGCTCGGTGCGCGATGCGGGGCCCACGCACCGGGTCGTCCGGTCGACGGACAGCGGTGCCACCTGGACCGACGCGACGGGCCAGCTGGGTGCGAACCCCACCACGAGCGGCCGCATCGAACTCGCCTTCGCGCGCAGTGCGGCGGGCACCGTGTACGCGAGCGCAAACGGCTTCTGCTGGCACAGCGCCGACGGCGGCGCGACCTTCGTGCAGCGTTCCACCACGGCCGTCAACGGCTACTGGTGGTACGACAACTGCATCTGGGTCGATCCCACCAACGCCAGTGTGGTGCTGCTGGGTGGCGTCGAGGTGCACCGCAGCACGGACGGTGGTGCCACCTTCACACGCATCACGGGCGGTTACATCAACACGACGCAACCGCATCCCGACACCCACGCACTGGTGGCCGGTCCCGGCTTCGACGGGGTGAACGACCGCAGGCTGTACGTCTGCACGGACGGCGGTGTGTACGTGACCGAGGACGTGTACACGGCCACGCGCACCACCGGCTGGGCGCGGCGCGACCTGGACTACCGCACCACCCAGTTCTACGGCGCAGCTGGCGACGCGCTGTCAGGACGCATCACCGGCGGTACGCAGGACAACGGCACCCTCACGCTGCGGCCTGGTTCCGCCTCGGCGGTGCTCACCTTCGGCGGCGACGGCGGGTTCAGCGCCATCGACTGGCAGGATCCCAACTTCGTCTACGGCGAGTACGTGTACCTTCAGGTCCACCGCTCGACCAACGGCGGCAGTTCTGCTGCCTACTTCTTCAGCGGGATCACCGATGCCGGTGCCAGTGCCACCGCAAACTTCATCAGCCCGTTCGTGCTCGACCCGAACGACCCGCGTCGCATGTACGCAGGCGGCGCGAGCCTGTGGCGCACACCGGACGCGCGTGCGCCGACCGTCGCATGGAGCGCGGTCAAGCCTGCCGTAGGTTCCAACGTCTCCGCCATCGCGGTTGCCGCAAGTCAACCCGACGTCCTCTGGGTGGGGCACAACGACGGCAGGGTGTTCCGCACCGCCAATGCACTGGCTGCTGCGCCCGCGTGGGTCGCAGTCGACGACAATGCGACGTCCAACCCGCTGCCCAACCGGTTCGTGACGCGCATCGCCGTCGACCGCACCAACCCGTCCCGCGCATGGGTCACGCTGGGTGGCTACAGCCCGGACAACGTTTGGGTCACTGCCGACAACGGTGCGACCTTCGCGGACCGAACCGGGACTGCGCCCACGGGCCTCCCCGACGTGCCGGTGTTCTCCGTCTGCCAGCACCCGCAGCAGCCGAACTGGCTCTACGTGGGCACGGACGTGGGGGTCTTCGCCACCGAGGACGGCGGTCTCAACTGGTCCACCTCCAACCTCGGCCCTGCCGACACGCGCACCGACGAGGTCTCCTTCCTGCACGGCAGCAACGTGTTGCTCGCCGCCACCCACGGCCGCGGCCTCTGGACCACCGACCTCGCGCAACCTTCCGTGGTGCAACTGGGTCCAGGCTGCCCGGCGACGGGCGCGCCCTTCCTGGCGTCCAGCCCGCCGCGCATCGGGCGCAACCTGCAACTCACGCTGCTCGGTGCGGCCCCCGGGGCGTTCAGCTGGGTCGCACTCGGCTTCTCCACGGCCAGCTGGAACGGCCTGCCGCTGCCGCTCGACCTGGGTCCTGCCTTCGGCTGGACCGGGTGCACGCTCCACACCAGCCTCGACCTCGTTGCCTCGGGCGCTGCCTCCGCTGCCGGGGCCTTCACTCTGCAGGTGCCGTTGCCCGCCAACCGCGCCACCAACGGCACGCGGTTCCACGTGCAGGGTGCCACGCTCGACGGTGCGGGGAGCCTTCGCGTGAGCAACGCGCTCACCTGCACGGTGGGCAACTAGCGGGGCCGCGGCGCGAGGTGGCCAGCCACGGTCACTGCCGTGTGACCGTCACGATGCTGGTCACCGGGATCGCCACGACGGCACCTTCCGCGGTGCGCAGGTGGACCCAGTTGCCCTGCAGGCTGCGCAGCAACGTGCCCTCGACCGGGCCGAGACCGACACCCAACTTGACCACGACGCGCGTGCCGGCGGGCATCGGGTCGTCGCCAGCGGGTTCGGCAGCCTGCGCAGGCGTCGTCGGCTTCGAGGTGCCGACCGCGAGGGGGGACGCAGGCGCGCCCTTGAGGAACCCTGCCTCCGGGTCGCTGTCTGCCCCGCTGCGCACCTTCACGGTCACCGGGAAGTGGTCGCTGTAGGTCTTGCGGAAGGCCTCGCGGTCCGCTGCTGCGCGCTCGGCGTGGGAGTCGAACGTGGCCTCGACCACCTCGTCGAACCCGCGCGACACGGCCACCTGGTCGATGGGGTCGTCGAAGTGCAGGATGGTGGGCTCGCGCGGCTCCTTGCGCAGCAACCGGAATGCGCCGTCGCGAGACAACTGCGACTCTGCCGTGCTGCCATAGGTGGCGTTGAAGTCGCCCAGCACGACCACGTCCGGGTCCTCCCCGAGTCGGTCCATGCTGGTGTCGAGCCACTTGCGGAGGAACCCTGACTCGTACTCTCGCTTCCTCTCGTCGTCCTTCTTCTGGCCTGCCTTGAAGTGCACGGTCACGGCGCGGAAGTCGAACCCAGTGGCACGGTCGCGGAACGACGCGGTGACGGGCACGCGGTGGAAGATGGGCAGGTTGTCGTGGCGGCGAGGCAGGCCGTTGAGCTCCTCGGCGTGCAGCAGCTCCAGCACGGTGTCGTCCCAGACGAAGCCGATGCTCTGGCGGCTCGATCCGTCGGTCCATCCTCCCGAGGTGCCGAGCACGAAGCGCCAGCTAGGGCCGATCGACTGGCACAGTTCGGCAAGCGGCTCGTCGCCGCCGATCTCCTGCACGGCCAACAGCGACACACCCAGCTCGCGGACCATGGCTCCGGTCGCGGCCACGTCCTCCTTCGTGCGCGGCGCCGGGTCCTTGCGGCCGCCGAAGAACTCGAGGTTCCAGGTGCCGATGGTGAGCTCGCGGTCCTGCTGGGCAGGGAGGGCGAGCGCGAGTGCGAGGACGGCGAGGAGGCCGAGGGAACGGGTGGGGTGCGCCATGGCGGGGGCGGCACCATACCGCTGTTCCGCACGCAGGGCACGCTGCTGCGCGCCCCGTGCACGTTTCAGGCGGTTTGCTCGGCGCGCTGCCGGATCGACCGCATCAGGTCTTGCAGGAACTGGATGTTGTGGAGTGACAGCAGGATGCCGGCGAGCATCTCGTTGGCCACCGAGAGGTGGCGGATGTAGGCGCGGCTGAACCGCGTGCATGCAATACACGCGCACCCTTCCACGAGCGGCCGCGGGTCGTCCGCGTACTGGGCGTTGCGCATCTTCAGCACCTCGCCGTCCGGCGCGAATGCCGAGTGGTTGCGGCCGTGGCGGGTGGGGATCACGCAGTCGAACATGTCGACGCCTGCAGCGGTGGCCGCGAGCAGGTCCTCGGGCTGGCCGACTCCCATCATGTACCGGATCCTGGTGCGCGGCAGCTCGACCACACAGGCGTCGAGGGCGACGGCCATCTGCTGCTTGGTCTCGCCCACGCTCAGGCCGCCGATCGCGTAGCCGTCGAAGTCCATGGCGGCCATGGCGCGCGCGCTCTGCTGCCGCAGGTCCGGGTCGGTGCCGCCCTGGCAGATGCCGAACACGGCCTGGCCGCGGCTCGCGCCGCCCCAGCTGTCGTGCAGGTCGCGGCTTGCACGCGCCCAGCGCAGGGTGCGCTCGTGCGCACTGCGCGCGAGCTCGGCGTCCGCGTCGCCGGGCGGGCAGTGGTCGAGCACCATGGCGATGTCGGGGCCCAGCTGGCGCTGGAACTCCAGCACCGACTGCGGCGTGCACCGGTGCGTCGATCCGTCGATCACCGACTGGAACGTCACCCCTTCGTCGTCGATGCGCACCTTGCCACCCAGCGAGAACACCTGGTAGCCGCCGGAGTCGGTGAGGATGGGGCCGTGCCAGTCCATGAAGCGGTGCAGGCCGCCGAGTCGCTGGATGCGCTCGGCGCCCGGCCGCAGGTGCAGGTGGTAGCTGTTGGCGAGCACCAGTTCGGTGCCGGTCGCGCGCACCTGCTCGGGCAACAGCCCCTTGAGCGAGGCATAGGTGCCGACCGGCGCGAAGCACGGCGTCTCGAAGGATCCGTGCGGGGTGTGGAAGCGGCCGCGGCGCAGCTTCCCGTTCTCGTTGAGCAACTCGAAGCGGAACACGCGTGGATCAGCTCTCGAAGGGCAGCTCGCCGGCCCTCGCCGTGCCGCCCGGGGCGATGCCGAGGTGATCGAAGGCCGCGGGGGTGGCCGTGCGGCCCCTCGGGGTGCGTGCGATCAGCCCGCAGCGCAGCAGGTGGGGCTCGAACACGTCCTCGAGCGTGTCCTCCGACTCGTCCACCATGGCCGCCAGCGTCTTCAACCCGATGGCGTCGCCGCGGCGGATCAACGCCCGCAGCACCTTGCGGTCCATCTCCTCGAGCCCGAGGTGGTCGATGCGAAGTCGGTCCAGGCCGCTGGTGGCCACTGCTGCGTCGATGGTGGGGGCCTTGAGGGCATGCGCCACGTCGCGGATGCGGCGCAGGATGCGCAACGCGATGCGCGGTGTGCCACGGCTTCGCTGGGCGAGCATCGTGGCTGCCGCCTCGTCGACGGTCACCCCGAGCCTTGCCGCAGCGCGCAGCAGGATGCGATGCAGGTCTTCGGTGGGGTAGGGCTCCAGGCGCTCGACGATGCCGAAGCGGGACCGGAAGGCGGCGGTGAGCAGCCCCTCGCGCGTGGTGGCTCCCACCAACGTGAAGGGCGCGACGCCAAGGCGCACGCTGCGTCCACCGGGACCCGAGTCCAGCACCACGTCGATGGCCTGGTCCTCCATCGCCGAGTACAGGTACTCCTCGAGTGCGCGAGGCAGCCGGTGGATCTCGTCGATGAACAGCACCTGGTGCGCCTTGAGGCGCGTCAGCGTGCCCGCCAGGTCCCGGGGCGCGGCCAGCGCCGGGCCCGAGGTGATCGTGATCTCCACGCCCATGCCCTGGGCGATGAGGTGGGCGAGGGTGGTCTTGCCGAGCCCGGGTGGGCCGGCGAACAGCACGTGGTCGAGCGGTTCCTTGCGGTCGCGGGCGGCCGCGATGGCGATGGCGAGGTTCTCGCGCACCCGGTCCTGGCCGACGAACTCGTCGAACGTGCCCGGCCGCAGGCTGCGGTCGAACTCGCGTTCGGCGGTGTCCATGGGTTCGTGGAAGACCATCTTGGGGGAAGATCCTATTGGCCGCGGGCGGCCAATCCATCATCCTGCTCCGGTGAGCTCAGCTGACGAGATGCCGGTCTTCCAGCGCATCGGCGAGGAAGGCATTGCCCGCATGGTGGCCGCCTTCTACCGGCGCGTTCCCGCCGACCCGATCCTCGGGCCGATGTACCCCGCCGCCGACCTCGCGGGCGCGGAGCACCGGCTGCGCGAGTTCCTCGTCTACCGGCTGGGCGGTCCGCCCCGGTACGTCCAGGAGCGCGGCCACCCCCGGCTGCGCATGCGCCACATGCCCTTCCCGATCGACACCGCGGCCCGGGACCGGTGGTTGCTCCTCATGGGGGAGGCGATGGTGGAGGCTGCGGTCCCCGCCGACGTCGCCGCCTGGCTACAGGCGTTCTTCGCCGACATCGCGGACTTCCTCCGGAACCGGCCTGGCTGAGGCGCGGCACCTCGGCTGCGTGCGGACCCGCACGCGGTGACGGGTGGGACCGCCCGGCGCGGTGCCGCCAAGGCCCTCTCCGTGCGGCAGGGGCGCTGCCCTGGCCTCGGCACCCGAGTTGCACTGCAGGGAGCGGCCACAGTCCGGCGCAGTGCGGTGCACCGCGCGCGGGACGTGGCCGTGACCCTCCTTTCCCTTGCATGGAAACCCGTGTCCGCTAACGTCCTGCGGTTGTCTCCCCCTCTCCGGACGCACGGCATCCCTCCCGTCCGCCCCCGGTCCGGCGCATTGACCATGACGCACCACCCTGCACCCCGGTCGCTTTCCCTCCCGTGCGGAACCCTCGTCGCCGCCGGCCTCTCGCTGGCGCTCGCCTCCTGCAGCGGCGGCGCCGCAGGCGACCCCGACAACCGCGGCGACTTCAAGGTCTCCACGATCAGCACGGGCCGCGGCACCATCTACCCGTACCGCATCCGCGCCGTCGACATCTTCGGCAACCCGACGGCCGAGGTCCTGAACATCGAGGACATCGACACGCTCAAGGCCAACGTCAACGGCAACAACGGCGTGCTGCCGGTGGCGACCCTCGGCACGGCAGCCGAGCTCCCGGACGGCAATCCCGGCAACCACTTCCTCCAGTTCGACTTCACGCACAAGCTGGATGTCGAGTCCATCCTGAGCCCGCTGCTCTCCAACCAGACCAACGCGGGCCTCACCGGCGCCCTCAACGTGCTGGGTTACGACCCTGCCACCGAGGCGACGACGACGTTGCGCGGCCGCGGTTTCGTCAACGGCTACACCTACTTCAACGAAGCCGGCGTGCTGGTGAAGGTGAAGGCGGTCGAGGCGGACGGTGAGTTCGTCCGCATCCTCGATGCGCGCGCCACGGGCTTCCCCAACTACCAAGGCGCTGCGGCGCTCGTGAGCAAGAAGACCTTCGTCTTCGTCGCCGACAGCGACAACAGCCTCGCCACGTTTGACACCTTCCCGTCGGACAAGCTCCTGCGCCTGGTGGTGACCAACGCAGTGCGCGACAGCGAGGACGACGTACTGGAGCAGGAGGTTGCCACCGCCACGACGGTGGGTGACGACACGCTGC
>JBEGVB010000055.1:0-6698 GCA_041178545.1 Planctomycetota bacterium | reverse complement strand
GTCGCGGAGGCACCGTGATCCCGCTGCGCGACGACAACCGTGCCAACCGCAGCCCGGTGGTCACCTGGCTGCTGGTCGCAGCTTGCCTCGTGGTGTTCCTGCTGCAGCTGCGCGCCGGCAGCGAGGAGCCGGGCCTGTACGAGGAGTACGGCATGATCCCCGCGCGCGTCACCAGCCCGGAGGCCACCGTCATGGTGCCCTACCGCGAGCAGGTCGTGACGCCGCGCGGCCCGCGCGTGGTCGAGGGCGAACGCCGCGCAGCGCCCTCGGCCGTGCCCGCCTGGCTCACCATCCTCACCTGCATCTTCCTGCACGGCGGCTGGATGCACCTGATCGGGAACATGTGGTTCCTGTGGATCTTCGGCGACAACGTCGAGGACCGCTTCGGCAGGCTCGGCTACCTCGTGCTGTACCTCGGCAGCGGCGTGGCGGCCAGCATCACGCACTGGCTCAGTGAGCCCACGTCGCCGGTGCCCACGGTGGGCGCGAGCGGTGCAGTCGCCGGCGTGATGGGCGCCTACCTCGTGCTCTACCCGCGCGCGCGCGTGCTGGCGCTGCTGCCCATCGGCTTCTTCATCACCACCGTGGTTGTCCCGGCCTTCGTGTTCCTGCTGATCTGGTTCGCCATCCAGTTCGTGCAGGGCTCCATGGCCGCCATGGGCGGCGAGGCAGGCGGCGTCGCGTGGTGGGCCCACGTGGGCGGCTACGTGGTGGGCGCGGGCCTCGCGC
Source organism: Planctomycetota bacterium (assembly GCA_041178545.1). GTDB lineage: Bacteria > Planctomycetota > UBA1135 > UBA1135 > UBA2386 > JBEATZ01. The sequence continues at coordinate 5,969 of JBEGVB010000055.1, read as the reverse complement.
TGTTGCTGCGCGCCACCGACCACCTGCGCCCGGCCCCGGCCCACGTCGAGTTGCACGGCCGCGGCCTGCGGCGTCGCCGCGACTGACTGCCTGCGCGCACGGTGCGGCGCTACGCTGCCTGCCATGCGCCTGTGCTCCGCGGTCCTGCTGCTGCTCGGTTCCCTGCCGTGGCTCCCTGCCCAGGAACCAGCCGCCCCGCCCAAGCCCGCGGCGCCCGGTCCCGCGGCATCGGCACCGGCACCGACGGGGCCCATGGAAATCGACTTCCCGGCTGGCTGGGCCAGCGAGGAGGTGGGCGAGGGCGTGGTGCTGCACCGGCGGCTCTTCGAGGCACTGGAGGGCCGCCCGCAGGCCATTGCGGTCCTCGTGGTGGAGGCGCAGCGGCCCGAGGTGGCGCTGCAGCTCGCGATCCCCGGCAAGCTGCGGCGGACCTCGGTCATCGCGCGGGATGCCAGCGCCCTGGCTGCCGTGAACGGCGGGTTCTACCTCGCCGACACCTCGCCGCGCGGCAGGCGGCGCCTGGCCGGTGAGGAGCGCAAGTATGCCTCTGCGCCCGACGTGGCCGCGGCAGGCTGGTCCGCCGATGCAGTGACCTTCGGGCGCGCGGCCGATGCCTTCGACGGCTGCCGCGACGTGATCGAGGCCGGGCCGATGGTGCTGGTCGCAGGCAAGGTGCGGCCGGGCGGCGAGAAGCAGCGCAACGTGCGGCACCCGCGCACCGTGCTCGGTGCGCGCAAGGACGGCACCGTGGTGCTCGCGGCCGTCGACGGCCGCAACGCGAAGGCCGCGGGCATGACCTTCGGCGACCTCGGCCGCCTGATGCTCGCGCTCGGCTGCACCGATGCCATCAACCTCGACGGCGGCGGCTCCACGACCCTGTGGACCATGCAGCACGGCGTCGTCAACCACCCGTGCGACGACAAGGTGTTCGACGCGGCCGGTGAGCGTGCGGTGGCCGATGCCGTGCTGGTGCAGGCACCTGCCGTGGTGGTGGTGGACGACGAGCTGGGGCTCGCCGCGCCTGCCGACCGCTTCGTGCGCAAGGCTGCCAAGGCTGCGCTCGGCGGCAGCCACCTCGCAGCGGCACAGGGCGCGGGCGCCGAGGTCACCTGGACCGTGGCCGTGCCCCGCGAGGGCCGCTACGCGTTGTTCGTGCGCGACCTCGGTGCGGCCGCTGGCCGCGCGCAGTGGAACGCCGCGCCCGCCGAGCGCTTGCCGCAGGCGCCTGCGGGCTGGCGCGCGGTGGGCGCGCTGGAGGCGAAGGGCAGCACGCTGCTCACCGTGCGCGCGAGCGGCGTGGCGGGCTCGGCGCTCGCCGTCGATGCCGTGCGCCTGCGCGAGTGGCGCTGAGTCCTAGCCCTTCTTCGCGCCGCCGGCCTTGGCCGGTTCCTTCTTCTTCTGCCACGCGTCCTTGAGCGTGACCGTGCGCAGGAACACGGGCTTGCCCGGCTTGCTGTCCTTCGCGTCGGCGACGAAGTAGGCGAGGCGCTCGAACTGGAACTGTTCGCCGGGCTTCGCCTCGGCCAGCGCCGGCTCCAGCTTGCAGTGGTGGAGCACCTGCAGCGAGTTGGGGTTGAGGAACTCCATCATGTCCTTCCCCTCGTGGCCCAGCGGGTCCGGGTCGGTGAACAGGTGGTTCACGAGGCGCACCTCGGCGTCGCAGGCGTGCGCCACCGACACCCAGTGGATCGTTGCCTTCACCTTGCGGCCGTCCGGCGCGTTGCCGCCCTTGGTGAGCGGGTCGTGGGTGCAGCGGATCTCGGTGACGCGGCCGGATGCGTCCTTCACCACGGACGTGCACTTCACGAAGTAGCCCGAGCGCAACCGGACCTCGCGACCCGGTGCGAGGCGGAAGAAGTCCTTGGGCGGGTCCTCCATGAAGTCCTCGCGCTCGATCCACAGCTCGCGGCCGAACGGGACCTTGCGGGTGCCGGCAGCGGGGTCCTCCGGGTTGTTGGTGGCCTCGACCCACTCCACGTGGCCCTCGGGCCAGCTCTCGATCACCACCTTGACGGGGTCGAGGACCGCCATGCGCCGCTGCGCGGTCTTGTTGAGGCTGTCGCGCACGAAGAACTCGAGCAGCTCCACCTCGTGGGTCGAGTTGTACTTGGCGACGCCGATGTGCTTCGCGAATGCGCGCAGCGCCGCGGCCGGGAAGCCGCGGCGGCGCAACCCGCGGATCGTCGGCATGCGCGGGTCGTCCCAGCCCGCCACGTGGCCGCCCTCGACGAGCTGCAGCAGCTTGCGCTTGCTCATCATCGTCCACGTGAGGTTGAGGCGCGCGAACTCGATCTGTTGGGGCTTGTAGATGCCGATCGCGTCGCAGAACCACTCGTACAACGGCCGGTGGTGCTCGAACTCCAGCGAGCACAGCGAGTGCGTGATGCCCTCGATGCTGTCCGACTGGCCGTGCGCCCAGTCGTACATCGGGTAGATGCACCATGCGTCGCCGGTGCGCTGGTGGTGCATGTGCTTGATCCGGTACATGACCGGGTCGCGCAGGTTGAGGTTTGGGTGCGCCATGTCGATCTTGGCGCGCAGCACGCGCGAGCCGTCCGGGAACTCGCCCTTGCGCATGCGGCGGAGCAGGTCGAGGTTCTCGGCCACGCTGCGGTTGCGGTACGGGCTGTGGGTGCCGGGCGCGGTGAGCGTCCCGCGCGTCTGCGAGATCTGTTCGGCCGTCTGGTCGTCGACGTACGCCAGACCCTTGTTCACGAGCACCTCGGCCCACTCGTAGATCTGGCCGAAGTAGTCCGACGCGTAGTACATCGCGTCCCACTGGAAGCCGAGCCAGCGCACGTCCTCCATGATCCCGTCGACGTACTCCTGGTCCTCCGCCTCCGGGTTGGTGTCGTCCATCCGCAGGTTGGTGCGGCCGCCGAACTCCTGCGCGATGCCGAAGCTGATGCAGATGGCCTTGGCATGCCCGATGTGCAGGTAGCCGTTGGGCTCCGGCGGGAACCGCGTCACCACCTGCTTCACGCGCCCGCTGGCGAGGTCCTCGCGGACCCGGTCGCGGATGAAGTCGGACGGGGCAGTGGGTGTGTCTTCGGTCATGGGGGCGAATGGAGTAGCGGTCGGGGAAGTCGGCCACAATATGCTGCTCCCGACCCATGGCCAATCCTGCGGACACCGTGCACAGCCAGTTGCCGCGGCTCGACCGGCACAAGCCCAAGTGCGGCCCGGTGCGCCCGTCGCGCACCGGCAGGTGGCGCGCCGCAGTCCTCGTGGCGGTGCACGTGGCCATCGCCCTGCACGTGTGGCACTTCCACATGCGCGGCACCACGATCTCGCCGCTGGAGCCGTCCGAGTCGATGCAGACGCTGGAGCAAGGCCTCGTCAATGCCGGCTTCCTGCTGTTCGCGGGCTCGGTCCTCGCCACGCTGCTGCTGGGCCGGTGGTTCTGCGGCTGGGCCTGCCACGTGGTCGCGCTGCAGGACGCCTGCGCGTGGCTGCTCGCGCGCCTCGGCCTGAAGCCCAAGCCCGTGCGCTCCCGCCTGCTGGTCGGGATCCCGTTCGGCGTCGCGTTCTACATGTTCCTGTGGCCCACGCTGAAGCGGTGGTGGGAGGGTGCTCCTGGACCCGAGCTGCAGTGGGAGCTGCACACCAGCGACTTCTGGCGCACCTTCCCGGGTCCGTGGATGGCCGTCGCCACCTTCGTGGTGGTGGGCTTCCTCGTCGTGTGGTGGCTCGGCGCCAAGGGGTTCTGCACCTACGGCTGTCCCTACGGCGGCGTGTTCGCCGTGGCCGACCGGTTCGCCCCCGGACGCATCCGCGTCACCGACGCCTGCGACGGCTGCGGGCACTGCACGCAGGTGTGCACGTCCAACGTGCGCGTCCACGAGGAGGTGGCCGTGCACCGCATGGTGGTCGACCCCGCGTGCATGAAGTGCCTCGACTGCGTGAGCACCTGCCCCAAGGAGGCGCTCCACTTCGGCTTCGGCGCCGTGAAGCCCGCGGTCCTCAGCCAGCAGCGCATCGCCGCGCGCGCCGACTTCTCGTGGGGCGAGGAACTGGTCCTCGCCGCACTGTTCCTCGCGGGCTTGTTTGCTTGGCGCGGCACCTGGCTCACCGAGCCCGTGCCGCTCCTCATGGCCGTGGGCCTCGGTGCCATCACCGCCGTCATGGGCCTCATGGCCTTCCGCCTGCTGCGCCAGCGCGAGTTCACCTTCCAGCACGCGCGGCTGCGGGTGGAGGGGCAGTTCACCCGCAGCGGCTGGGCGGCACTGCTGCTGACCGTGGCGTGGTTCGCGTTCACGGCTTGGGCCGGCTCCGCCAACCTCTCGTCCGCGCGCGCAGGCGAGGCCGGTGCACGGGTCATGCTGGAGCAGCGCACCCGCCAGCAGGAGCGCCGCGAGCCGTTGCCGCGCGCGGACGTGCTTGCCGCGGCGGATGCCGTGGCTCGTGCCCTGCAGGTCAACTTCGACAGCGATCCGGCCCTGCTGCAGCTGGAGGGCCTGCTGCGGCGCGAGGCAGGCGACCATGCGGCAGCAGAGCGCCTGCTGCAGCAGGCCGTGGACGGCGTGCGGCACCCCGGCGACCTGCCGCGCGCCCTCGTCGCGCTCGCCATCTACCAGCGCGACCGGGGCAACCTCGAACAGGCCGCGGCCATGGCGCGCCTCGTGCTGGAGCGCAGCCCCGACAACCAGAGCGCGCGCGTGCTGCTCCAGCAGCTCGAGCAGGCCCTGCGCCGCTGACGGCGGAGGGCCATTGGGGCCGCGGCACAGAGGGGATCCTCGCGCGCTTCTCGCGCATCCATCCCAGAGCAACCACGCCCATGAAGACCCGCCTTGCAGCCCTCGCCCTGCTGCCCCTCCCCGGACTCGACCTGCTGGCCCAGGCGCCGGTGCCCCGCACCGCGCCGCGCGCCACCTGAAGCCTGATTGCCGGCGTGACGGGCACGCCGACCCAGCGCCGCCAGAACCACGGCGCAGCCAGCCTCGACCGGCTCTACGTGTTCGGCGGCGACACCGGCACCGGCCTCGTCGGTACGCCGGCGATCCCCACGACCTTCCTCGGCGGTATCCGGGAACGGACGTTGTTGTTCGCGGAAGTCCCAATGACGCTGGCGTCTTCGATGATTGCGGCATGATGGAAACGCGGAAAGGTAGGAAGTAGGAAGCTCCGTGCGTGGAGATGGTGGGCTTCCGCGAGTCCAGCGCCGAAGTACTCTCTGGCCATGTCATCCCCGGCCCTGGACTACTCGCAGTTCATCGCACCGGTCAGCCGCGAGCGGTTGCGGCTGATCGAAGAACTGGCCCCTCGGTTCCGCTCCGCAGTGGGCTGGAGGCAGCGGCGCTTGGAGTCTTGCCTTGTGGACGTGTTCCACGGCAACGGGGCGGAAGAGCAGATCCGGGAGCACGCCGGACTTCGCATCCGGACGCGGCCCAACATCGAGGACTGCGACATGGAGTCGGCGATGGCCTGGATGGCCCAACCGCCGCGGGAAGCCATCAAGGACCAGGACCGCTACAAGAACGAGCCCGACGAGAAGCTGCCGCGATTCCAACGCCCGCCCGGCAACCGGTCGTTGCGGACGAGGCTGCTCAAGTTCTACGAGCAGAACTGCAAGCCCCGCTCGTGCCCGTTCATCGGCACTTGGTTCGCCATCGAGGATCTTCGAGCGGGGGCTAGCGCCTGACGCGCTCTGCGCTAGACTGAGCGGCGCTGGGACGAGCTATCCCCGCCGTGCCGGGCCACCCCTCGGCACGAGTCTCGATTCAGTGTCAGTGCGCGACGGGCGACCAACCGCCCCTGGGTGGATTGAGCGCGACACGGTGACTCACGACCGCGCCGATTGGACCTTTGAGGAGGCAGATGCCTACTACGAGGCGTGTGTCGAGGAGTGTATCGACTATTTCAGCGGGAGCGGCAAGTAAGCGGCAAGGCGCAACCGAAATGACCGAGCTGGTATTGAGTCTAGCATTGGTTGTAAGCATGCCAGTTCTTGTGCTCGTGCTCTCGCGGTC
>JBEGVB010000054.1:0-75020 GCA_041178545.1 Planctomycetota bacterium | reverse complement strand
TGCCGTGGCGTCGCGGACGGCGGCTGCGACCAGCAACACCGGCGAGGACGCAGCCTCGAGACGGAACGTGCGCTCGCGCAGCAGGCTCGCGACCGCCGTGCCCAACAGCGCCAGCCCGAGCGCCCAGTGCAGGCGCCGCGAGGGGAACTCGGACCAGCAGCGGGCCACCGCCCAACCACCACCCACCGCAGCCCAGAGGTGGTAGTGCGGCCCGGCCTCGGCCGTCGCGCTGTAGCGCATGGTCGCGAACAACGCGAGTCCAACGGGCACGAGCACGACGGCATCGACGGCCCGGACACGGCGGCACAACAGCAGCACGGCGAAGGCCGCGTACCCCGCGACTCCCGGCCCGAACAGCAGGGCATTGCGTGCGAGCGCGTAGTGCAGTCCCGGTGCCAGCAGGTGGTCGAGGTCGGGCACCTTCGAGTCCCCCTCTGCGAGCACGCCGAAGGTGAGTCCGGTCTCCTGGTGGATGCCGTGCGCGTGCAACAGCCAGCCGAGGGTTGCGATGCATGGCACTGCGAGGTGGGTGAGGACTGCCGGGCGCCAGCGCATGACGGGAGCTGTCGCGAGGACCCAGCCTGCCTGCACGAGCACGACCTGCAGCGAGGTGGGCTTGGCAAGGCAACCTGCCGTGGTGCAGAGCGTCGCGAGCCACAGCAGGTGGTTCGCGCCGCCGCGGAGCCAGCGGTCCAGCAGGTTCCAGCCCCAGAGTGCCGCACAGAGACTCGCGGCATCGGGCATGACCCGGCAGGCGGTGAGCACCGCCGCACCCGAAGCGAGGAAGGCGACAATGCCTGCCGTGGCGGCAGCATGCGAACCTGCGGCGCGTCGCAAGATGTCATGCAGCGCGAGTGCGGCGAGCAGGGTCGAGCCGAGGGAGACGACGCGACCGGGCCAGTCGGTGTCTCCCACCACAAGCAGCAGGGCAGCGACCAGTGCCTGGTAGAGGGGCATCTCGCTCTCGACGCCGCCATCGGTGTCGCCGCGCCAGTCGACGCGCGGCCGGAACACGTCGAACGACTCCGTGGCCATGCTCAGGCTCATGGCCTGGGTGTCGCACTCGCGCCACGAGGCGCCGATGCCCGCAAATGGCACGACCACTGTGCATGCAATGGCAAAGGCCGTGAGCAGCAGGATGGTTGCGTGCCGAGACTGCATGGAACCCTTCATTCCTCCGGGTGCGAGCAGACTAGCGGGTTCGGGTCAGGCCGTCAGGCCTCGTGGAAGCCGCCGCTGCGCCGCATCTCGCGGTCCATGCCCAGCGCACCCATGCCGAACGTGGCGAGCTGGCTCACCAGCAGGCCGAATGCCGAGACCACGGTGTGGCCCAGTGTTGGGATGCCCACGCATGCCCATGCGAGTGCGCCCCACATGGCGAACTGGAAGCGCCCGCCACCGAGGGCCTGTGCAGCCGCGGCCGCGATCGCACCGGCAACGGTGAAGGCCGTCACGAGCGGTAGGAAGCCCCCGCCGCCGCAGAACACGTACTGGGCGATGCCCACGAAAGTGAAGAGCACGGCGCCCTCGACGGCAGACCGGCCCACCCACTCGGCCGAACCGAGCGCATCCTCCGTGGTGCGTTGGTCCGTGCCGCGCCAGCACTCGCGCAACCGCTGTTGCTCGTGCGCAGGCAGCCGCAGGAACCAGTCAGCTCGTTCGCGGTCGTCCACCGGTCCGGCAGCGGAGGCCTGCTCCGCGGCCCCGAGGCGCGTGTCCTCGTAGCGCGCGGCCACGGGTCTGCACCACTCGGCGAAGGGCGCGAGCATGGCACGCCGCCGACGGTCCAGACGGTCGAGCGCGCGGGTGAGCGCAGTGTGCCTCGTCCCGGGCAGCTCGATGCCCGCCTGCACGCGTGGGTCGGCCTTGCGCAGCATCGCCGCGAGTTGCTCGCGAGCCTGTGCCTCCGCGGCCAGCGAGACCCGCTGGTCCATGGGCACGGGGCGCAGTGGCGGCGGGACCGACGGCGTGCGCGGCCGCCGGGGCGGCGCGGTGGCGGGCGAGGGCGTGGGTGCAGCGGGTGCGGCTGCGTGCGGGACCGCCGCATCCCCCGGGCGCCAGACCTCCACGGTCGGTTCCGGCAACGGGTCCCAGTCACCGGGCTCGCTTGCCATGGGGCCTTCATCGGCAGCGTTCGCAAGGGCACTTGCCCGTTTCCACGGACTTGCCCGCCCTGGGCGACGAAACGGACAGACCTTCCCCTCCCATGGGGACTTGGGGCAAGATGACCGCCTGCCATGCAACCGCACGTCCCCACCCGTCGCGAGTTCCTGCGCACGAGCGGCGCCAGCGCCATGGCGCTCCCGCTCCTGCACCACCTGCCCGTGCGACTGCCCGGCAGGACGCAGCACGTGGTCGTCGTCGCGTTCGCAGGCGGCGTGCGCGCCAAGGACTGCATCGGCACGCCAGCGAACGTGCCGAACCTGATGCGCATCGCGAAGCAGGGCGTGACCATGCCCAACGTGCGCTGCCGCAACGTGGGCCACTACGGGGCAGCACTCTCCATCTTCACCGGCAACGTGGAGGTGATGGGCATCCGCGACGACCAGCGCGGTCTCAACCCGACGCTGTTCGAGTACCTGCGCAAGGACGCCGGCCTGCAGCAGTCGGATCTCTGGCTGAGCACCGCCAACGGTGCCCAGGGCAGGCTGTTCGCCCACAGCGACCACCCTGACTACGGTGCTACGGTCGGTGCCAACGTGCTCGACGGCGACGGATTGTTCAACGTGGAGTTCCAGAAGGTGCTCCAGTCGTTCGGCAAGCCCAAGGCAGACACTGCTGCCGACCAGCAGCTGCTGGACACGCTCGGCAGTGCAATCGAGCGGGAACGCAGTGCAGTGCAGGCCGGGGACCCTGCAGCTGTCCGCAGGATCGAGAAGTTCATCCTCGAGGAGCTCACGGGCGCCAACAGCCGCGTGACCGGCCCGGGCGCGGGCGACGCCAAGGCAATCCGTGTCGGGCTCAACCTCATGCGCGTGTTCAAGCCACGCGTGCTGGGCATCGCGCTGCAGAACGCAGACGTGGCCCACGGCTCGTACAACGCGTATGTCGAGGTCATCCGCCGCAACGACGAGGAGCTCGGCAAGCTGTGGGACGGCATCCAGGCCGACCCGGACCTGAAGGACCGCACGACGCTCGTCGTGCTGCCCGAGTTCGGCCGCGACAAGGACCTCAACGAGCGCAACGGCCTCGACCACGGCGACAACAGCGACGAGCTGAAGAAGGTCTTCCTGGTGGCGGCAGGGCCGGACACGCCGAAGGACAAGGTGGTGCGCACGGAGGTGGCGACGCACGACGTCTGCCCCACCGTGCTCTCGATGTTCACCAAGGTCGCGGGCCGCCACGTGAGCGGCAAGCCCATCCGCGAACTGCTCGGCTGAACGGATGGCCGCTGCCGCCACCAGCAGGCGCCTCCTGCCTCGCGCACTCGGCGTACTCGCCCTGCTCGCAGTGGTGGGCTCGTGGTCCGCGGCCCCCGTCGGCGACGGTCCGGACGCGCGCAGCCCCGACAACCTGCGCCACCGTGCCCGGGAGCTGGCACTCCGCGCGACCACGGGAGCTCCCTCCGACGGTTGCATCCGCTGCCATGCGGGGATCGAGGAGATGCACCCCGGGTACCCGTTGAGCTGTGTCGACTGCCACGGCGGCGATGGCAACGCGGCGACCAAGGAGGCCGCGCACGTGCTGCCCAAGGTGCCGCCGCCGGGCGACGAACGGGTGCTGCCGGAGAACCACGACCTCGCGTGGCAACGGTTCGTGAACCCCTCCAACCTGCGCGTTGCCGAGACGGTGTGCGGCGACTGCCACGACAGCGAGGTGCACGACGTCAGGAAGTCGCTGCACGGCACCACGGCGGGGCACCTGAGCGACGGCTACTACGAGAACGGCCTGTCGCGGTCGAAGCGGACCGGTTGGTCGGTGTTCGCGGAGCGCGACGAGGACGGCACGGTCCCGCCGGGTGCGCTGGGGTCGACCCAGCAGGTGCCCGGCATGGGTACGAGCGGCAGCCGCAGCGCCATCGAGACCCACTACTCGGACCTGCCGCGCAAGGCATGCATGCACTGCCACCTGTGGGGCGAGGGCCGCGCAGTGCGCGGGCGGGTCGGCCTCGACGGGGACTACCGCGGCGAGGGCTGCGCGGCGTGCCACGTGACCTATGCAGACGACGGCAGGTCGCGCAGCGCGGACCCCACCGTCGACAAGCTCGAGCCCGGGCACCCCATCGCCCACCGGATGACGAGTGCGATCCCGACCCAGACGTGCACCCGCTGCCACTACGGCGACGCGTCGATCGGACTCTCGTTCCGCGGCATGGCACAACTGATGCCGGGCATGCCCGCGGGCCCAGACGTGCCGGGCACCACCGCCACGCTCCTCAACGGCACCTATTACGTCCAGGACAAGGACATGACGCCGCCTGACGTGCACCACCAGCGAGGCATGCACTGCATCGACTGCCACGGGTACGTCGACACGATGGGCGACGGCAACATCTGGCCCAACATGGACCACGCGGTGTCGATCGAGTGCACGTCGTGCCACGGCACCATCGACCGCGTCTCCGACATGACCGACAGCCGCGGCAACCGCGTGTCCAACCTCGAGCGCGAGGGCGACAACTGGTTCCTGCGCAGCAAGGTGACCGGCGCACGGCACCCGGTCGTGCAGGCGAAGCACGTCGTCGACCCCAAGCGACCCGAGTACAACCCGCGAGCGGCAGAGGCGATGACCGGGGACCACGGCAGGCTCGAGTGCTACGCCTGCCACTCGGGTTGGAACGTCAACTTCTTCGGGTTCCACTTCGACCGGAACGAGCAGTTCACCCAGCTCGACCTGATCAGCGGCAGGCGCACGCCAGGGCGCGTCACGACCCAGGAGAAGGTGTTCGGCACCTTCAGCCAGTTCCGCCTCGGCTTCAACCACGAGGGCATGGTGGCTCCCTACATGGTCGGGTTCTCCACCATCGGCAGCTTGCACGACGACAAGGGCAACACGCTGTTGCGACAGGGACTGCCGGTGACCGCTGCCGGGCTGTCCGGGGTGAGCCTGATCCCCCACCAGACCCACACCACCCGCCCCGAGGCGCGAAGCTGCGTCGAGTGCCACCGCAGCCCGACCACATGGGGCCTCGGCGGCTCCAGCCACCGTCTCACGCGCGAGTTCGCCTGGGCCGTCGATCGCCGCGCACTGCACACGATTGCCGTCGACGGGCGCCAGCTGGCGCGCACGCTCCCGGTCGCCGACCTCGAACTGCCTGCCGCTGGGCGCGCGCTGGCACTGCGGGTGGACCCGGTGCAGGCACGGGCCACCCATGCCTACTTGGGGCTGGAGGACGGCGCGCTCGCCACCGTCGACCTCCGCAACCCGGTCGCCCCGAAGTTGCTCGCCCAGGAGCGGGTGCTCTCCGACCCGCGTCGCATGGTTGCACAAGGCGACTGGCTGTTCGTCGCCGACGGGCCCGGCGGCGTTTCCGTCCTCGACCTCACCCAGCCTGCGGCGCCCAAGCTCGTCGCCACGTTGCCGACCACCGAGGCCCGGGCAATCGCAGTCGCATGGCCCTGGCTGCTGGTCGCGGATGGTCCGGGTGGCCTGTTGGTCTGCGACATCGCCGACCCGCGCAACCCGTCCGTGCTGTCGTCCGTCGACCTCAACGAGGAACGCAGCGTGCCGAACGACGCAACCGACGTGGCAGTGCTCTTCCAGCACTCGCGCACCAAGGCAGCAGACGAGTTGGGCGAACGCATCGAGCGCTCGCCGGCCCGCCACCTCGCCTTCGTGGCTGCCGGCCTCGACGGCGCCGCGATCGTCGACTTCACCGAGCCCTCGCGCCCCGTGCTGCTGCAGGGCCAGCCGCAACGTGCGGCCTTCACCGGCAACCGCAACGACGTGCGGGGCGTGGCCGTCAGCAGCCAGTTCGACATCGGCAGCGCTGGCGGCGGCATCCGCAGCCAGGAACGCGACTACCTGTACCTCGTCGAGGACTACGGCAACGACGACAACCGGCAGCGCCGCGTCCGTGCCGTCGACGTCACCGACCCGCTCCGCCCCCGGACGGTGGAAGGTGGTCCCCGCGTGGGCACTGGGACGGGACAGCTGCGCATGGTGCGCGCCTACAACCAGCCGTTCCTGCAGCACTTCGTGGTCGCCGTGGGTGCTGGCGGCAGCGGCACCGTGCTCGACGCAAGCCGGATGGCCACCGGCCTCCGCGATGCAGCCGTGTGGGCGGACCTGCCCGGCGTGGCGGACCTCGCGTTCGAGGAGTTCGTCTTCGACCGCCTGCTCGACGAGCGCGGGCGGTGGGAGAAGGACATCAGCCACGAGGACTGCCGCTACCTCACCCGCGACGAGATCCTGAAGGTGCTGCGCACGCCGTTGGACAAGGACTCCGCGACCAGGGGCCGTGGACCGACCACCCCCGGGGGTCGCAAGTGACCCCCGGTCGAGCCCACCGCTGGCTGCTCGCGGCCTGCGCGCTCGCAGCGGGACTGCGGGCGCAGTCCGACGAGGAGTTCCTCGCGCGCGCATTCCAGCGGATGGACGCGGACGGCAACGGCAGCATCGACCGCAAGGAGTTCCCGGGCTCTGACGAGCAGTTCGGCCAGATGGACCGCAAGGCAGACGGCAAGGTCACGCGCGAGGAGTTCGCGGCGAGCGAGACCGGCAAGCGGCTGCTGCAGACGCGCTTCCGCGACCGCACCGAGCCGCGGCCACGCGTGTCGGCGGATTCGCTGGCAGCCGAGCGGCTGGCCGTGCTGTCCCGCTGGGACCCCAACGGCGACGGCAAGGTCACGCGCACGGAGTGGAAGGGCAGCACCGAGGGATTCGCGACCCTCGACCTCGACGGCAACGGCGTGCTGGACCGCAAGGACCGCAATGCAGCCGCGGTGCTCGCGGACACCGCACCCGGTGCTGCACCCGAGTGGAAGGGCGAGCTGCCGTCGCCGGAGGAACTGCTCAAGCGCCTCGACAAGGACGGCAACGGCACGGTGGCTGCCGCCGAGGCACGGGGGCACCGCCAGCTGGACCCGCTGTTCGCCGGTGCGGACACGGACCGCGACGGTTCCCTTGCCGCACGGGAGCTCGAGGCACTCGTGCGCGCCATCCGTTCGGCACGGGAGGCGGAGGCCGCGCGCGGCAGCAGGCCACAGCCGGTGGCGGTCCCCTTCGACGAGTGGGACGCAGACGACGACGACCGCATCCAGCAGAACGAGTGGAAGGGCGAACGGTCCTCGTTCGAGCGGATCGACCGCAACCGGGACAGCGCCGTAGACCGCACCGAGGTGGCGCGCTACGTGAAGTCCGTCACCGGCAAGGACTTTCTCGAGCGGTTCGACCTGGACGAGGACGGGAAGGTCACGCTCGTGGAGTTCGACGGCTCCCCTGACGCGTTCCGACGCGCAGACCGCAACGGCGACGGGGTCGTCAACCGCGCAGACCGGTGAGCCGGCTCAGCGCCCGGGCCCGAACACGTGCTCGGGCACGCGGTCCGTGGCGCAGCTCGGCACGGGAACGCGCAGGAGGCGTGCGGCCAGTACGGCCATGAGGCCCGGCGTCACGGGTTGCTGGTCCTCACGTCCCCGCTCCACCGCCGGGCCCATGGCGAACAACGGGACCTCGCGGTCGTACGGGTGGGCAGACCCGTGCGTGGCCGTGAGCGACCCGTCGAACCAGTAGGGGTCGAACACCACCATCACGTCGCCCGCGCGGCCCGGGTGCAGTGCGTGGTACACCGCACGCTGCATCGGCGCCTCGCCGGGCCCCTGCCGCATGAGCTCCGCGACCGGGAACGCATGCATCACGTTGGGCGCGCGCTCGGCACCGCGGGCGGCGATGCGCGCGGCCTCGGCAGCAACCTGCTCCGCGTCCTCGCCCGGCTGCACGGGCAGCGCCGCACGGTCGATGTAGAGGGACAACTCGCTTGCCTGAACGATGTAGCGTCCAGCTCCCTCGGGCCGTGCGCCGTACCGCTCCGTGAGGGCCTGCTCGGCCGCTGCACGCGCGCGCAGCAGCAGCGGGCCACGGCCACCGCGGCCACCGGACTTGACGACGAAGTCGGGCGTGGGACCGACACCGTGGTCCGCGCTCAACAGCACCACGTAGTTGCCGACCCCCACGACCTCGTCGAGCTTCAACAGCAGGTCGGCCACGAGTTGGTCCTGCCGCAGCAGGTTGTCGCGCGCCTCGACGCTCTCGGGCCCGAAGGCATGGCCCACGTAGTCGACACCCGAGTAGGAGATGCAGAACAGGTCCGGCACCGCGTCGCGCCCCAGTTGCTCGCCCTCGAGCGCCGCCAGGGCGAGCTCGTGCACGGCCATGCTGCAGAGCGGTGACAGGTAGGCCTGTCCGTAGAACTCGGGAGACGGCGCCGTCTTCCCGCCGTTCACCACCTGTGGCAGCGTGCGCTGGCCGAGTCCGTTCGCATGGGGCGTCTCCCAGGGCTGGTCGTCGACCAGTCCCGCGTAGGCGGCCTCGGGACCGATGCGCTCCCACTTCCACCCGAACCTGGCGTCCAGCGGGCGGGCGGCGCGGAGGCGCGCGAGCCACTCCGGGGTCTTGTCGACGTAGTTGCGGTTGGTCACCGGCAGGCCGGTGGCGGCGTCGAACCAGACGGCAAGGTCGGCACCCGGCCCCCCCATCAGGATGGCACCGCGGTCCTTCCACGACACGGCAACCACCTTGGCGGCACTGCCGTGGTGCGCCTTGACCAGTTCGGCAACCGTCGGGGCGCGCAGCTGCGCTGCGCCCTTGCCCGCGCCCTCGGGGATGTCGTCCAGGGCAAGCGCCTCGGGGTCGTCGGAGCAGTAGACCTTCTTGCCGGTCGCAGGGTCGAACCACTGGTTCTTGACGATGCCGTGCAGCGAGGCAGGCGCCCCGGTGGACAAGGTCGCGTGACCGGGACCGGTCTCGCTGCATGCGTGCGCGTACGTGCAGTCCCGGAACCACGTGCCCTCGAGCATCAGCCGACGGAACCCGTGCGGTCCGAGGTGCGGCAGCGCGGACTCGAGCACCCAGCTGGCCAGTTGGTCGACGGAGACCATGACCACGAGCCGCGGCAGCGGACGTGCACTGGTGGCCTCTTGGGCCGCGAGCGAGGCGGCGACGACGAACGGGACGACCAGCTTGGTGAGGTTCATTGGCGCAACACCCGCGCCACGCGTTCGATGGTGGGCCAGGGCAGGAGCCCCAGATGGTACACCGCGATGGAGCCGACGCCGTGCTCGGTGGCCAGTGCCCGCACGCGGACGAGGTCCTCGTCGCTCGCGAACTGGGGCGCACGTGGGTGGATGCACAGGCGCAGCTTTGCGCCGGGCCGACGTTGCACGTGCTTGGCCACGCCCGGCAGGCACTTGGCGATGCCATCGGGCCCTTCGCCGTAGCAGGTGAAGACGGCCTCGTCCGCCATCGGCCCGAGCACCGCGAGAGGCATCTGCGGGCCACCGCGGAGGCCGTCCCATGCACCGTTGACCGCCAGCCGCACGCCCTCGTGACGCGCCAGCAGCGCGCACCTGCCACCCAGTTCGACGAGCGTGACCAGTCGCTGCGCGGTCACCGCCTCCAGCGTCTCGGCACCCAACTGGTCGAGCACCAGCTTCCCGGCCTCGTCGATCGAGAGCTTGCGCGGTGCCATGCAGTCGGCCTCCGCGAAGGAACTGCGGAGCAGGCCCTTCACCTGGTCGCGCAGCGCTGCCACGTCGAGTTCTCGCCCCTTCGCCTTCGCGGCCTCGACCATGCCTGCACTGCAGTGGCTGCAGAAGCAGAGTGAGAGCAGCATGTCGGTGTGGCCGTCGGTGGGGAACGAGTTCTTCTCGTGGTGCCCGTTGTGCCGGTGCCCCATCCAGCCGAAGGCCTCCAGCTCGATGGTGTCGAGCCCGGCATGGGCCGCCAGGTCCTGCACCATGTTCACCGCGTACAGCGCAACGTCGGGGTTGGCCGGGCACAGCGAGTAGGTGTAGGGGTCGCCGAGGGCATTCTGCGCCGCACACTCGGGGTGCAGCCGGCCCAGCCGCGAGTTGTGGAACGCAACCGTCCATGCCCGGGTCCGCATGCCTGCGTCCTTCGCCCGGTCGCAGAGCCGGGCGAGTGGCGAGGGTCCGTCGCCGACCTCGGAGGATGGCAGTGGCTTGAGACGGCCGTAGTCCGATCGCGGCCGGTAGTGCACGGTGCCGTCCTCGAGGAAGCGCACCAGACCGCGCGGGTCCCACGGCGTGAGCCAGCGGCCCGCATGGTAGGAAACGGCAAGGGCCACCTCGGAGAAACCCAGGTCGCGCAGACGGCGCAGGCCTCCCATGCCCTCGAGGGCCTCGAGGTCCCACGGGTGCGCGTAGACGGACAGTTCCATGCGCCCAAGGTACCGTGCCGTGCGGCGCGGACCAGCGTGCAGCAGGAGGTGACTGGCACGCCCAGCAGGACTCGAACCTGCGACCGCCGGTTTAGAAAACCGGTGCTCTATCCAGCTGAGCTATGGGCGCCCGTGGCCGCCACCTTAGCCCCCACGGGGCCCGTGCGGAATGGCTGGGTCGCCCGTGGCGGTCACCCGCGGTTGCGCTGCGGGTGTTCGACGAAGAAGGGCCCGATGGCGAGACCGTCCAGCTTGCCCGCGAGGAACGCACGCACCGCGTCGCGCGGCGAACAGACGATCGGCTCCTCGTGCATGTTGAAGCTCGTGTTGATCAGGCAGGGGATGCCGGAGAGCTTCTCGTACTCGGTGAGGATCTCGTGGTACCCGGGGTTGACCTCGCGGCGCACCAGCTGCGGGCGCGCCGTGCCGTCGACGTGCACCGCTGCAGGGCAGTTCTGCCGCATCCAGTCCGTGCAGTCGAACGTGATGGTCATGAACTCGGCAGCGTGCTCGGCACCCTCCAGCCCCACGTAGCAGCGGTGGCGCGCCTCCCACAGGGTGACGGGTGCGAAGGGCATGAACTCGGTGCGGCCCAGTCGCTGGTTGAGCCACTGGTTCACCTCGGGCTCGCGCGCGTGGTAGAGGATCGAACGGTTGCCGAGGGCACGCGGTCCGTACTCCATGCGCCCGTCGAAGCGACCGATCACCTCGCCGCGGTGGATGCGCTGTGCGACCTCCCTGGCCAGCTGGGCAGGCCGGGTGAATGCGAGCCCCTCGCGCTCCAACTCGGCGCGGACCGCAGCCTCGTCGTAGGCGGGCCCCAGGTACACGTCGTGGATCGGCTCGACCTTGCCGGCAGGCCACGACAGGTGGAGTGCATGACCCGTGCCGCAACCGCCGTCGCCCATGTCCGGGTAGACGAACGTGCGGTCGATCTCGTCGAGTGCGTGGATGCGCTGGTTGAGCTTGACGTTGGCGGTGACGCCTCCGCTCAGCACGATGTCGCGCAGGCCCGTCTTGCGCGCCCAGTGACGGATGGCGTTGGTCGCCACCACCTCGAGCACGTGCTGGTAGGCGGCCGCCACGTCGACCTTGGGGAACCGCGAGGTGAGGTTCTGGGTGAACCGCACGTTGAGGTTCTGGTGGATGCGGAAGTCGCCGTCGCGCTGCTCGATGCGCGCGAGCAGCAGGTCCGACAGCACCGCAGGGTCACCGTAGGCGGCGAGCCCGACGATCTTGCCGGCATGGCGGTCCGGGCGGAAACCCAGCGCGCCGGTCACGTTCTCGTAGAGCGTTCCCAGCGAGTGCGGGAACCGGAAGTTGTGGATGCGCTCGATGCGCCCGCGGTCGCCGATGCTCACCGAGCCCGACATGCCGCTGCCGTAGCCGTCCAGCGTGACGACGAGCGCGCGCTCGAAGCCGCTGCTGAGGAACGCGTTTGCAGCGTGGCTGAAGTGGTGCTCCGTGCGGCGCAGCTTGCCGCGCAGGCCGAGGCCGTCTAGGCCTGCCAGCAGGTCGGCCTGGTGCCGCGCGTGCGCAGCGGAGGCGAGTCGTTCCCACTCCCTGGCCAGCCGCAGTGCCGTCGAGCGCGCCAGACGCGAGCCGCCGCCCACCAGCGCGTAGTACGTCTCCTTGAGCAGGCCCTTGGGAAGCCTCTCGTTGGGGTCGCCCAGGCCCGGCACCGTCTTGGTCCGTGCAGGCACCCGTGCGAGGGCCTGTGCAAGCTGTTGCGAGAGGTTGCCAGGGTCCCACGTGCGCTCGAACGCGGCGTTCTCGGCGAAGGCGCGGCGGATCAGTTCCGCCTCCTTCGCTGCCTCGAGGAACGGGTACGCCACCACGTCCACGTCCTCGGGCCGCACCCCACCGTGTGCGAGTGCTGCCTCGATCGCCTGGGCAGGGAAGCCCGCATGCTGTTTCTTGCGGCTGAACCGCTCCTCACCGGCGGCAAAGACCACCTTCCCGTCGATGACGAGTGCCGCACTGGCGTCCTTGTCCAACGGCGAGATGCCGAGCACGATCACGGCTCACCCCCATTGCCGACGCGGGTGTAGGCGTCGCGCAGCGCGAGCGGCGTGGAGGCAATGCCCCGGAGGTCACCGAGGAACCAGCGGAAGTATTCGTTCATCACGGCCAGGAACCGGTCCCGTTCATCGGCAGTCCGCACGTAGTGCGTGCAGCCCGGCTCCAGGGTCGAGCTGTGGTAGCTCAACGTGAAGACCTGCTGCCCGCGCGCGAGCAGGTGACGGGTGAGCGCCACCAGGGCATCCAGGCCGAAGCCCTCGGGGGACAATCGGATGCGGCTCACGACGCCCAGCCGGCTGAGGATGCCGGGCAGCCGCAGCCGCGACGGCAGCGGGGCTGTCGCGAACTGCAACAGTGCGGGAGCAAGCCTGCCCGCACAGCCGGTGAACGACCCCGTCGTGGGCACGCAGAGCATCCGCCGCGCCGCGCCGAACCAGTACGGACGCGCGTCCGTGCGGCGGAAGTCGGGACCGCCGTCGGCCGAGAAGTCGTACGCCGGGCTCGGACTCAGGTCGACCTCGTACCCCTCTGCCTCCAGCACCCGCGCGGTGTTGGGACCGATCCCGTACCTGCCCGCCTTGTAGACCACGGGCCGGGCACCGAAGGCGCGCTCGATGGCATCGCCGAGCGTGCGCAGCTTCTCCTGCTCCAGCCCGGGAGGCAGGTTGCCGGGGTAGCTGTTGCGCGCACACACCGTCTCCGTGAACGGCGGCGTGACCCACGGGTGCAGGTGCGCGCCGATCGTGCACCTGCCCTCGCGGTGGATCGCACGCAGAGCATCGATGCCGGTCGGCTGGGTGACCACCGGGTGGTCCGACACGTAGGTCGGGACGATGCCGTGCCGGTCGCACACGTCCTGGCCGCGGTGCAGTTGGGCCATGGCCTGCACCGAGGTGTTGGCACGGTCGAAGCGCGACCAGTCGAACTCCTCCTCGGTGTCGACGACCACGAGCAGGTGCGGCGGCGAGCCCTCGGGCAGGCGGGGGAAGCTGCGCGTCGTGGAGTCGTGGATCATGGCTCGGTGGCTAGCGCAGGGGAGGCCAGGTGCCCAGCACCGTCTCCTCCGGACCGGAAGGGGACTCGCAACGGTGCACCAGGGTGAATGTGTGGTTGCGGCGCGGCAGCTTCAGCCAGACCGCCTGAGGCGCAACGTCGGCGGGACCCGCCGGGGCACCGGACAACGTGAGCACGTCGACTCCCTCCTCCTCCACCGTGCGCAGCCGCCACGGGCCCGGCCCAGGCAGCAACGCCACCACGACGCACTCGGTCGCGAAGTCGACCCAGTCGTCCGGGAGCCGTGGCGCAGCGTTGCCACAAGCAGCGAGGGCTGCACGCAGCTCGGCTGCCTCCGTGAGACGCCAGGACGCAGGCAGGCCAGCGGGCGCAGGCGACGGGCCACGAACGTCGAGCACGGGGAGCACGGGTGCCTTGGAGGGCGCCACGGGCGCAGTGAGTTCCTCGCCACCGAGGACGACCTTGGTGACCTTGCCCCGCGGCACGAGCCAGGCGCGCACCGAACGGACCCGGGTCGCGCGGTCGTCCCTCCCCACCACCGCGAGGGAGCCAGCCCCGCCGGCTCCCACCGCAAGGTAGGCAACTGCGTCCTCGGCGGCCTTGCGCGCGTCCGTCGCCACCACGCACCAGTGCCTGCCGAAGTCCACGGCGTCCACCCACGGACCGCCAGCAGTTGCGAGCAGGCCGCCGGGCTCGAGGCACGCATCGAGGGCGATGCGGTCCGCGACCACGCGCACGGCAGGCACGCCAGTGGCAGGCCAGGCGCCAAGTCCCTGCAGCGGGTCGCCGGGCGGCGGGGCCCCGGGTGCCGAGGCACAGGCGCCACCGAGCAGTGCGACGAGGAGCGCTGGCAGGAGGAGACGCACCATGGCCGCGGAGTTGTACCCTCGGGTCAGCGTCCGGCCCTCGGCGGGGCGGCGGATCCATCGTCTGCACGCACCAGTTGGGCACTCAGCAGCACGCCGCCGAAGAGCAACAGACCGCCCACGGGCACAAGCACCACCGGGAGACCCGGGTCGGCGCCCATCGCGAACACGCCGCCCAGCAGGAACCCCACGGGCATCAGCACGGCCGCCCAGCGCAGGCACCAGCCGGCCCGCGCGTGGCGCGCGGCCGTCGCCTCGGTGGCACGGACCGTCGCGGCGAAGGCGAGACACACGAGCGAGAGCAACGTGCCGTGGCTGTGGGCAAGGGTCCACTGCAGGCGCCGTCCCTCATGGACCACGTCGAGGTACCAGCCCACCTTGAAGCCGTGCAACGACTCGAGCGCGAGACCGAGCGTGAGCCAGCACAGCAACGACCACCAGCCGAAACGGGATGTCTGCAGGGTTGGGTTCATGGGTCTCTCCGAGTCACTCCGCCAGTTGCACGCGCCGGTTGTTGCGCCGCTTGAGCAGTTGCTGGAACTCCTCCTCGCGGACCAGTCCCCGTGCGTCGAGCAGGACTGGGGCACGCCTCTCGTCGTCACCGGGCCGCGCGCGCCCGCGCCACGCCTCCAGGGCCGCCGCGCGCGCAGCATCGCGCTGCGTCGCGTCCCCCACTGGCACGAAGTCGGTGGACTCGTGGCCGCTGAAGGTGCGGAGCGAGCGGCTCGCGATCATGCGCACTGCATCGTAGGGATCGCCTGCGAGCTGCACGAGCAAGGGCACCATCCAGTCCTCGCCGGACACCGCGCGCGCGGGCTGCCAACCCAGGTTCCACGCCACCAGCGCACGTTGCGCAGCATCTCCCTCCAGTGCCAGGCGCACCGCCGCGCTGTACCTCGTGTCGGGCTCGGTGAGCGCCGGCGGCTCGATGCCGTACCACTGCTGGAGGTGCGTTGCCGTCCAGGCCAGCGGGCGGTCGAGGTGGCACTGGTTGCAGGCATTGGGCCGTCCCGTCGCCAGCGTGGACCGCACGTCCGGGCTGGAGATCCGGTGCGTGCGCACGGCCTTCAGCAGCGCGTAGGTGGAGTGCGGCATGTGGCAGTTCACGCAGCTCGACCCAGACGAGTCCGTGGCATGGTGCGTGTGGGCCGGCACGTCGCGCGCCACGTCTGCATGGCACTCGATGCAGGAACGGTCCTCGCTGCCCGCGTGCAGCATGTCGTCGCGCCACGCGTCGCGCGGTCTCGGGTCGTCGGCAGGCACGTGCATCGTGTGGCAGCTGGCACACGACATCGTCCCCTTCTCGAAGCACCCCGACCCCGCCAACTGGTTGTACTCGCGCCCCGCGACGCGGGGCACGCCGTCGGACCAGAACTGGTCGTCGCCGCCGTGGGCCTTCAGCCGCCGCGTGGCGAACAGGTCGTCCCCGGGACGGTAGCGGAACCCGCCGTCGAACCACTGCTTCAGCGCGCTCCCCTCCAGCATGTAGTCGTGCATGCCGTGGCACTGGCCGCAGACCTGGGTGGACTTGCGGTGGTCCAGGCGCGCAGGGTTGGTGATGGTCGGGTCACCGCCCTCGCCGAGCCGCTGGGAGTAGCGACGCAGCGGGTCGCGGTTCGCGTTGACGTGCGCCTCACCGGGACCGTGGCAGGCCTCGCAGCTGATGCCGAACTCGGCCACGTGCGTGTCCGCCCCGCGCAACCCGCCACCGTCCATGTCGGCGCGCGGGCGACCATGGGTCACGTGGCACTTGAGGCAGATGATGGACCACTGGCCGAGCTCGTGCTCCACCTGCACCTGCGGCGGCATGACGAAGGCGGAGCTGCGCGGGACCCAGCGCTGTTCGTCCACCAACCAGACGAACGGCAGGATGCCGGTGACGCGGCCGTAGCCGGTCTCGTACCACACGAGCTGCATGCGGTGGGAGCCGGTGGTCATCACGGCGCGCCGCTTCACGCGCGCGGGCTTCGTCCCCGGTGCCGGAACCGGTTCGTCCATCTCGATCCAGTGCTCCGAGCCCTTGCGCTCCAGCTTCCACGACTGCCCCAGCTGGCTCAGGGTCACGCCATCGAAGTCCCCCAGCACGGCACCCGGCTCGGCACGCTGCGTCATGGTGCGGTGGTACGAGTCGTGCCACGTGTCGTGCTCGTGCGGGTGGCAGGACCTGCACGTGCCGGAGCCGACGTAACCGTCCGCGAGGACCTCGACCGGGCGGTTCACGACCGCGGACTCGGCAACCGGGGGCTCGCGCAGGGTGAACGACCACGCGGCGAGGCAACATGCGAGGAGGGCAGCAGCAAGTGCACCGGGGACGCGCCACGTCCGTGCAGGGAGCCACCGTGCCGTGGCGAGTGCCACCAGCAGCAGCCCCGTGGTTGCGAACGCAAGCAGCTCCTCGTGCTCCATCAGCACCTCCGATGGCTACGCGTTGTACGGTGCGGGGCGGGCGGCACCAAGCAGCTGTGCCGCAACGGTCAGTGGGCGTCGTGCCCCGCACCGGTTGCAGCCGTGCCCGCCCGGCCCGACCTGAGGTCGGCAACCAGCTGGAGCACGGCATCCTGCAGCGCCAGGTCGAGGGTCTCCTCGAACGAGGCGTCGGTGGCGGTCCAGTTGAGGCCGGCGCCGCCCTTGCCCACGTAGCTGGCCTGCAGGACCGGCCGCCCCGCCCGGTGCACGGCGGCCGCCAGGTGCACCTCGCCTTCGTACTCGAACATCGCCGTCACGTGCACGTGCACCAGGCGGGCCTCGAGCAGGATCGCGGCCTCGGCCTCGGCAGGTGCCTCGGTCATGCCACAGCGACCGAACTCGGTGACGAGGGCCTTGCGCAGCCAGGCTGCTGCATCACCCTTGGCGTGCACGTCGGCCGTGTGCATGCCGAACCCGTTGCGGATCTCGCCCACCCGGTGGGTCTCGGTGCGCGCGTCCTCCACGCGGCGCAACCAGAAGGTCTCGCGGACGGCAGCCGCGGCCTCCACCACGCCCTTGGTCTCGCGTGCAGGCGCCGAGTAGTCGAACGCGACCTTGCGGTCGACGAACGCGCAGCTCGTCCACAGGGCGAGAGGCAGGAAGAACGCACACACACGCACGAGCTGGACAGCCATGGCAACCTCCTCGGGACCACGGCAAGTCTCCTGCAGGGCTGTGCGTTCCGCGCCCGCACTGGGGCGTGGGCGGGAGGTCGGAGAGCCCTGCGCACCTGGGCTGACGAACCATTCCGCACCAGGCCCCCACAACGCAACCGGGGGCCCTCAAGGCCCCCGGTTGCGCACGGACCAGCCTCGGTGGCGGTCAGTAGATCTTCACCGCGGCCGGCTGGCTCACGTACGAGGCGAAACCCGTGACCGGGTCCAGCACCACGAAGGCATGGTGGAACGTGGCGCCGGCGAAGGCGGAGAGCGCCGGGTAGTTGAAGGATGCCGTGGCCTTGCCCGCGGCATCGAGGGTGCCCACCGTGTTCGAGTACACCGTGCCGTTGGCCGCAGCCAGGGACAGGTTGAACCAGACGTCGCTGTTGAGCGGGATCAGCGAGGTCCCGAACTGGAAACCGGGGCGGGTGCCGCTCAGGGTGCCCGCGATGGCATAGAGACGCGATGCGTTGGCAACGCCTGCATCGAGGCTCCATGCCTGCGTGCCACCCGCGATGGAGAGCGAGCTCGGAACTGCCTGGAAGCCGCCGAGGCGCACCTTGCAGATGCCGCCCTGGCCGTTGCCGTAGTTCACGCGGTAGACCATGTCACCGTTGTTGTTGAAGGACAGCGGGCAGCCGTCGCCGCTGTTGAACTGGACGCCGCCGGAACCGAGCGGCGTCGGGAACGGGCCGCCGGGACCGGTGATCGTGTCGTTGAACCAGCTGATCAGCTGCAGGCCTGCATCCGGGTCCCAACCCATGTAGGCATTGCCCGAGTTGGTGGCCGTCGCATCGGTGATCGTGCAGCCGAACACGATCTGGCCGCGGTCGTTGAGGAACGGCGAGCTGGTGCCCTGCACGATCGAGGTGATCGTGTAGCCAGTCAGGCCGGGGACCGCGTCGCCCTCGCGGGCGGCGGTGCGGAAGGCGCCGGGCAGGCCCACCATGATCAGCGTGTCGTTGGCCGTGGTCACGTTCGGGCCGGCGACGTTGAAGATCGTGGCGATCTGGCCGTTCTTGTTGAGCTGGAGGCTCGAGGTGTAGACCACGCTGATGGTCTCGGACTGCGTCGTGCCCGGCAGGGCATCGCCCTTGCGGAGGTACATCTGCAGCGGGCTGGTGACGCCGCCGAACCAGATGCCGGCATCGTTCTGCGTGCCGCTCACGTCGCCGCCGATCAGGCTGCAGGTGAAGGCGGTGTCACCGGTGATGGTGAACGCGCAGCTCGAGATGTTGGGCGCCCCGAACACGGCGCCCACGGTGCCGGGGGCCGAGTCGCCCTCGCGCACCACGATCTGGTTGCCGACCCCTGGCGTGTAGACCATCAGCACCTTGTCGGTGGCGGTGGTCGCCGGGGCCGTGCCGACGGTGGTCGACAGGGTCTCGTCGTGGAGCACCTGCCCGAGTGCGTTCATGTAGCCGCCGAAGCCGATGGCACCGACCGCGCAGGTGCCGCCCGAGACGTTGACCAGGTCGCCCTTGCGGAGCATGACCGTCAGGTTGGTCGGGTTGCCGTACATCCACGCGAAGTTGTTGGTGGTACTGACGACGTCGCCGCCGACGAGCGTCGCCTGGAACAGTGCCGTGCCGGACGAGTTCAGCTGCGTGGTCTGGTAGCTGATCGAGCCGAAGGCCGAGTCGTAGAGGGCGCCTGCGGTGCCGGGCACCGGCGAGCCGCGACGCGCCAGCACCTGAAGGTTGCCTGGCAGGCCCCAGTAGATGGCCGAGTCGTTGCGGCCGGTGGTGGCTGCCGTGCCGGTGGCGATGATGCCTGCCGTGGGGCCCCAGAGGGACGTGCCGAACATCACGTAGCCGTTCTCCGGGGAGATGCGCGGGCTGCCGCCGATGCCGGTGCTCTGTGCACCCGTCGACAGCGTGAGGTTGAGGAGCGCGCCGGCGATCGTGTTGGAGGGCTCCTGGGTCCCGCCGCGCAGCAGGAGGGTCAGGTCGCCCGCGCCGCGCCCGATCCAGTAGCCGCGGTCGTCGACGTTGAGCGTCGAGCCGCCGCCGTCGACCTTGCCGCGGAACAGCACGGTGCCGTTCAGGTCGGTCACCGCGGAGTCGAAGGTGCTCGTGGCCGAGAACGTGGCGCCAGCGATACCGACCGCGGGGCCGCTGGTCTGGGCGAGGGTCTGGCCCTGGGTGGAGAGGAGACTCTGGGCCGAGACCGCAGAGGAGACGGCGAGCGCCAGCAGCAGGCCGGCGAGGGACGTGGGGTTGCGCATGATGGGTGTTCCTGTCGGTCGCGAGGGTCGCGGTCGGCGGCGCAGGAGAGTCACCGCAAACCGGCGAGCGGTCAACCCGCACAACCTTGCAGGTGCGCAGCGCGGACATGCCTCAGGCGCCAGAGCCGCAGCACCGCATCGCGGACTGTCACTTCTCCACCGAACCCGGGCCGAAAAATCTCCGCGCGCACCCCTTCCCATCCCCCACGGGCTGGAACACACTGCACAGGCTCCGGCGCCTCCCGGGGCCTCGCGTCCCATGTCCCGCATGCGCCCCACCGTCCTTGCCGCAGGTGTTGCCGTCGCGGCCGCGCTGGCCGCCGGCACCGCTCCGGGCCAGCAACAGGCCGACCTGGAGTTCTTCGAGAAGCGCGTGCGGCCGGTGCTGGCACAGCGATGCCAGGAGTGCCACAGCGTCGCCAGCGGCAAGGAGAAGGGCGGGCTGCGGCTCGACTCGCGGCAGGCACTGCTGGACGGCGGGGACAGCGGGCCGGCCATCGTGGCCGGCAATGCTGCCGCGAGCCTGCTCTTGCGCGCCGTCCGGTACGAGGACCCGGACCTCCAGATGCCACCCAAGGGCATGCTGACGGAGCAGGAGGTCGAGGACCTCGAGCACTGGGTCGCGAGCGGCGCGCACTGGCCGGAGGAGCGCCAGCCGGCCGCGGGTGCCGTGCGACCCGGCACCTTCGACCTGCAGGCGCGCAGGGCCTCGCACTGGGCCTGGCAACCGATGGCCGTCCACCCCGTCCCGGAGGTGCGCGACCGGACGTGGCCGGCGGGCGACGTCGACCGTTTCCTGCTGGCACGCATCGAGGCCGCAGGTCTGCCCACGGCTGCCGAGGCGGACCGCGCCACGCTCCTCCGCCGTGCGAGCTTCGTGCTCACGGGCCTGCCACCGACCGTGGCAGAGGTGCGCGCCTTCGAGGCCGACACGGCACCCGGCGCATGGGAACGCGTGGTCGACCGGTTGCTCGCGTCGCCCCACTACGGCGAGCGCTGGGCACGCCACTGGCTCGACCTGGTGCGGTACTCGGAGACGCTGGGGCACGAGTTCGACTTCACCCTGCACCACGCATGGCGCTACCGCGACTACCTGGTGCGGGCCTTCAACGACGACCTGCCCTACGACCAGTTCGTGCGCGAGCACGTGGCCGGCGACCTGCTGGACGCGCCGCGCCGGGACCCGGCCTCGGGCGCGGACGAGTCGACCGTGGCGACGACGTTCTGGTGGCTGGGCCAGCGGTCCCACTCGCCCGTCGACGTGCGCGCGAGCGAGGCCGAGTACGTGGAGAACCAGATCGACGTGATGGGCAAGGCCTTCCTCGGGCTCACCATCGCGTGCGCGCGCTGCCACGACCACAAGTTCGACGCGATCTCCACGCAGGACTACTACGCGCTCTACGGCGTGATGAGCTCGACACGGTCGAGGATGGTGCCCGTGCAACCGCCGTCCACCTGGCAACGCCACCACGAGGCGGTGGCGGCCGCGCGCGACCGGCTGGTGGACGTGGCCGTGCCTCGCCTCGCGGCCGCAGCCGCACAACTCGACCGCCACCTGCTGGCTGCCGAACGCATCGTGGCCGAGCAGTCGCTGCACGGCAGCGCGCCTGCGACCCTGCGCATGGACGGGAGGGCGGGCGACCTCGATCCCGAACTGCTGCGGCGTTGGGTCGAGCTGCTGCAGTCCGACGCAGTGCGGCGCGGCGGGCACCCGATGCATGCCTTCCACCTGGTCTCGCAGGCGATGCCTGCGGACCAGGGGCGCACCTGGGACCGCGTGCGTGCCCACCGGGCACCCAAGGCCACGGAGGGCACCGACCGCGAACTGCTCGGGGACTTCCGCACCGGCGACCTGCAGGGATGGACGCCCACGGGCGCAGGTTTCCACCGCGCCCATGCTGGCACTGCACTGGCAGGCGAGAAGCCCGAGGACCCGGTGCTCTCCTTCGCGGACGGTGCCTGCATGCACAGCGGCACCGCCGGCAGGCGGCTGCAGTCTGCACTGCGCTCCCCCACCCGCGTGGTCTCACGTCGCTACCTGCACGTGCGGGTCGCCGGCCGCAGCGCACGCGTCAATGCCGTGGTCGACGGGTTCCAGCTCATCCGGTACCCGATCTACGGCGAGTTGAAGCGGTTCGTCGACCATCCCGAGCTGCGCTGGGTCACGTTCGACCTCGAGCGCTGGAGGGGACGCAAGCTGCACGTCGAGTTGCTGGACCAGGAGACCCCGGACTTCGCCGACGAGGTGCGCGAGAACGGCTACGGACCCGACAGCTGGGTCGCCGTGCAACAGGCCTGGCTGAGTGACGAGGCGCGGCCCCCGGCAACCGACTCCCCCGGGCTCGCGTGGTCCGTCCACGTCGACGGGGCACGCGTGTCCACGACCGAGGCACTGGCAGCGGGCCTCCGCGAGACGGCCCTGCGGTCCCTGGCGATGGTGGCCGACGGTTCCATGGCCTACGCGAAGGACGCCCCGGCGCGCATTGCGCTCCTCAACCTCCTCGTCGGGCGCAGGCTGCTCCCCCTCGACAACGACCCCGAACTCGCTGCCGCCCGCGAGGAGGCAGCGCTTGCAGCAGCAGCGGTACCGGCGCCGCAGTACGTGCTCGGCGCGGAGGACGGCAGCGGCTTCGACGAGCCCGTCTTCGTCCGCGGCAACCACAAGGTCACCGGTCCGGAGGTGCGGCGCGGCTTCCTCGAGGCACTGTCCAACGGGCCGCGCGAGACCGTGGCGGCAGGCAGCGGCAGGCGGGAACTGGCGGCGGCGATCACGGACCCTGCCAACCCGCTCACCGCGCGCGTGATGGCCAACCGGGTCTGGCACCATGTCTTCGGTCGCGGTCTCGTGCCGTCCGTGGACGACTTCGGCGCGCTCGGCGAGGCGCCAAGCCACCCGGAGCTGCTCGACTGGCTCGCACTCCGGTTCGTGCACGACGGCTGGTCGGTGAAGGCACTCGTGCGCGAGTTGCTCCTGTCCCGTGCATTCCGCGCGAGCAGCTCGCCTGCAGACGCCTCCGTGGCCACGACCGACCCCGACAACCGCCTGCTGTCGCACATGCGCATGCGCCGGGTCGAGGGCGAGGCGCTGCGCGACTCCCTGCTGCGCGTGTCGGGCAGACTCGACCCGACGATGTACGGGCCACCGGTGGGCGTCCACCTCACCGCGTTCATGTCGGGCCGCGGGCGCCCCGGTTCAGGGCCGCTGGACGGCAACGGCAGGCGCTCGCTCTACGTCGAGGTGCGGCGCAACTTCCTGCCGCCCATGATGCTGGCCTTCGACGTGCCGATGCCGTCGACCACCGTGGGCCGCCGCACGGTGTCGAACGTGCCCGCCCAGGCACTGATCCTGATGAACGACCCGTTCGTGCTGCAGCAGGCTCGGCACTGGGCCACACGCGTGCTCGCCGAGCCGCACGAGGACGACCGCGAACGGCTCGCACTCGTCCACCGCGAGGCCCTGGCCCGCGAACCGCGGGCCGAGGAACTCGACGCGATGGAGTCCTTCGTGCGCGAGCAGGAGCGCGCGCACGCTGGTGCGGAGGACGCAGCGGCGCGCAGGCTGCTCGCGTGGACCGACCTGTGCCACGTGGTCTGCAACCTCAAGGAGTTCGTCTTCGTGCCATGAAGGACCACGGCAACCATGCATGTCCCCGCCATGCGCCGACCCGGCGCGAGATGCTCGCACGCTGTGCGAGTGGCTTCGGCGGGCTCGCGTTCGGGGTGCTGCTGGGAGAGCGCCTCGGCGCGCTCGCGCCGACACGCGTCCCTGCGCGTGCGAAACAGGTGATCTTCCTCTACATGGACGGTGGCCCCTCGCAGGTCGACACCTTCGACCCCAAGCCGCGCCTCGCTGCCGAGCACGGCAAGCCCTTCGGCCTCAAGGCGGAGCCGACCCAGTTCAACAACAACGGCACGACGCTGCAGAGCCCGTGGACGTTCGCGCGCCACGGCGAGAGCGGCATCGAGATCAGCAGCCTGTTCCCCCACCTCGCGCGCAGCGCCGACCGCCTGTGCGTCGTGCGCTCGATGACCTCGGAGTTCAGCGAGCACACGGCCGCCAACTACTTCCTGCACACTGGCCTCGGCCTCGCGGGCCGTCCGACGATGGGCGCATGGTTCGGCTACGGCCTCGGCACCGAGAACCGCGACCTGCCCGGCTTCGTCGTGGTGAACGGCGGGTTGATCCCGCCCGGCGGCCTCGACTGCTTCAGCAACGGATTCCTGCCCGCCACCCACCAGGCATCGATCTTCCGCCCCTCGGACACGCCGATCGCCAACCTGGAGCGGACCGAGTCCAGTGCACTGCTGCAGCGCAGCAAGCTCGACCTGATGCGGCGCCTCGACCGGGCGCACCTCGACCGGCTCGGCGCGGCAGACGCCGTCGAGTCGGCCATCGCCAACCAGGAACTCGCGTTCCGCATGCAGTCCGCGGTCCCCGAGCTGGCATCGCTGGACGGCGAGTCCGAGGCCACCCGGAAGCGCTACGGCCTCGATGCCGAGTACGAGCACACGCGCACCTACGCGCGCCAGTGCCTGCTCGCACGCCGGATGGTCGAGCGCGGTGTCCGGTTCATCGAGGTCACCTGCCCGGACACGGGGCACGACCGCTGGGACCAGCACAACGACCTCAAGGGTGGGCACGAGGACAATGCGCGCGCGGTCGACCAGCCGGTGGCGGCCCTGCTCGAGGACCTCGCTGAACGCGGCCTGCTCGACACGACGCTGGTGGTCTGGGCCGGGGAGTTCGGCCGCACGCCCTTCGCGCAGGGTTCCCACGGGCGCGACCACAACCCGTTCGGCTACAGCATCTGGCTCGCGGGCGGCGGGGTGAAGGGCGGCCACGTCCACGGCGCGACGGACGACTACGGCTACCGGGCGGTGCAGGGCAAGGTGACGGTGCACGACCTGCACGCAACCATGCTCCACCTGCTGGGCGTCGACCACACCAAGCTCACCTACCGATTCGGTGGCCGCGACATGCGCCTCACCGACGTGTTCGGCGAGGTGGTGACCGAGATCCTCGCCTGAGCCCGTCGCGGGGCCGGGTGGAAACGAAGACGGAGCGCAGGTGCGCTCCGTCCCGGGGAAGCGCGCCACGCGGTGCGGGCGCGCGGCGGTGGATCAGGCCTTCTTCTGGGCCTTGCTGAACGCGCGGTTGCGGCCGCGCAGCGCCTTCACCAGCGGGTACTCGACCTTCTTGCCGCCCTTCTCGACGCGGATCAGGCCGCGCTTGATGGCCTTGGTCGAGAGCTTCATGCGGACCACGGAGCCCTCGGGAGTGAGGACGCGCACGGTCTGGATGTTGGCCTTGAACTTCCGCTTGCTGCGGCCGGTCACACGGCGGCCGACGCCGCCCTTCTTCTTGGCAAGACCGCGGCGGGTGACCTGGTGACCCGTACGGGTGCGACGACCGGTGATTTCGCAGACTCTGGACATGGCTGGTTCGTGGGGAAAGGAAGGGCGAGCAGGATAGCGACGAGACCTCCCGGGGCAAGGGTCCTCCACCGCGAACCGTCCCGGGGGCGGGGACACGGGCCTGTTCAGGCGGGCCGCTGCCTTGCGGGCACAGGGTCTGCAGGTTGCCGGTCGCGGCCGTACCATGCGAAGGCCAGGCCGGCGAGGGCCATGACCAGGCACAGGGTCTGGCCCATGGTCATGCCGAGCAGCACCGTGCCCACGGGGTCGTCCGGGCCGGTGAACTGGGCGTCGGGCTGGCGCAGGAACTCGATCGGGAAGCGCGCTGCCGCGTACCCGAACAGGAACAAGCCACCGTAGAAACCCGGGCCGAAGGGGCGGGCGCGGGTGGAGCGGTACAGCAGGAAGAGCAGCACGCCGAGCACCAGTCCCTCGCCAAGGGCCTCGTAGAGCTGGCTCGGGTGGCGGAAGGGAACCTGGTCCTTCACCGCGCCCCAGTCGAGGGCCGGTGCGACCTTCTCCCACGGGATCGGGCGGCCGAGGGCGTCGGTCTTGGACAGCAGCGGCTGCACGTCGGCAAAGGTGCGGTGGCCGTAGGCGACCTGGACGCACAACTCGCGGTCGCGCATGGTCCAGCCCTCCTGGATCCCGAGCAGGCGCTGCGCCACCGGGTCGGTCGGGAAGCGCATGGCCCAACCGACGCCCGCCTCGGTGACGCGACCGTACAGCTCACCGTTCACGAAGTTGGCGATCCGCACGGCGAGGATGCCGGGCGTCACGGCGAGTGCGCATGCGTCTCCCACCCGCAGGGCAGGCAACTTGTGCTTGCGCGCAAACAGCCAGAACGCGACGCAGACCCCGGCCAGCCCGCCGTGGAAGCTGAGGCCGCCGCCCCACACCTGCAGGAACTTGAGCGGCGAGAGGAGCGCCTGGTCGTAGAAGAGCGAGTAGCCGATCCTGCCACCCAGCAGCACACCGAGCACGGTGTAGAAGATGAGGTCGCCCACCCGCTCGGGGGCCACCGGGAAGAAACCCGACCGGGCGAGCCGCGTGAGGATCGCCTGCCCGGCGAGGAACCCGACCACGTACATCAGGCCGTACCAGCGGATGTCGACGGGCAGTCCCGGGATGTCGAACAGCACCGGGTCCCAGGCGGGGAAGTCCATGGGAGCGAGGCTACCGGCACGCACTGCGCGATGCCACGGCGCCGCCCACGTGTTGTTTGTCGCGGATGCAGCCCGGGGCTAAGGTGCCCGCCCCGATGAGCGAGCACACGAGCCAACTCGAGGCCCTGTTGGGCGACAGCGCGGCATGGGTGCGCGAGGCCGCAGCGCGCACGCGCAGCCGCCGCGAGGAACTTGCCGTGTGCCTGCCCCAGCTGCCGCGCAAGCTCGGTCGCGACGGACTCGGCGGGACCCGCGTCCAGTGGGGCACCTCCGACGTGAACCTCGCCGCCTGGCGGCGGTGCGATGCTGCCGCCAGCCTGCTGTTCCAGCTGTGCGGGGCCACCGACCCCGAGCTCGCCGAGCTCTATGCGCACGGTGACCTGGAGGAGCGTGCCATGGTGCTGCGCAGCCTCGCACTGCGCCCGTCGGGCCCGGGCACCGCACAGCTGCTCGGCGAGGTGCAGCGCACCAACATGGTGATGCACGTCGAGGCCGCCGTCTGCGACAGCAACCTGCTGGCGCGCAGCGCGGGCACCAGCGGCTTCGGCGCCACCGAGGCCAACCGGCTGCTGCTGAAGCTCGCCTTCCTCGACCTGCCGCTGCAGCGCGTGTTCGGTGCCGAGGCACTCGCCAACGCAGAGCTCTCCCGCATGCTGCAGGACCTGGCCACCGAGCGCGAGGCCGCCGGCCGTCCCGTGTGGCGCGACACCGACCGCATGCTGGGCCGCGCACCGGTGCCCGGCAGCGTGGCGCGCATCCTCGGCGGCATCGAGCACGGTGACGACGGCAGGCGCCTGGCAGCCGCCGAGGGCCTGTTGCAACTGAAGCGCGCCGAACTCACACCCCTTGCCGCAGAGCGGCTGTCCCGCGAGCCGCGCGCCGACGTGCGCGCCGTGCTCGCCCGCATCGTCGGCTGACCCACGGACCCACCATGCTGATCTTCGAGCCGCACATCCACATGTACAGCCGCGTGACGGACGACTACGAGCGCATGGCGCTCGCAGGCATCCGTGCCGTGCTGGAGCCCGCGTTCTGGCTCGGCCAGCCGCGCACCAACCTCGGCTCGTTCGTCGACTACTTCGACACGATCCTCGGGTGGGAGCGGTTCCGCAGCCAGCAGTTCGGCATCCACCACTTCTGCACCATGGGGCTCAACCCGCGCGAGGCCAACGACGACCGCGTCAACGGACCGGTGATGGAGGTCCTGCCGCGCTACCTCGAGAAGGACTCGGTGCTGGGCGTGGGTGAGATCGGGCTCGACGACCAGACCCCGAAGGAGGAGAAGTTCCTCCTTGCCCAGCTCGAGCTGGCGAAGAAGCACGAGTTGCCCGCGTTGATCCACACCCCCCACCGCGACAAGCGGAAGGGGTTCGAGCGCTGCATCGCGATCCTGCGCGACTGCGCGTTCCCGATGGAGCGCGTGCTGCTGGACCACGGCAACGAGGAGACCATCAAGATCACCCGCGACCTCGGGTGCTGGTCCGGTTTCTCGATCTACCCGAACACCAAGATGGACCCGGCCCGCATGACGCAGATCGTGCTGGAGTACGGCATCGAGCGCATGGTCGTGAACAGCGCCGCCGACTGGGGCGTGAGCGACCCGCTCATGGTGCCGCGCACGGCAACCAAGCTGGAACAGGCAGGGGTCGCACGCGAGCGCATCGAGCAGCTGGTGTGGGACAACCCGATCGCGTTCTTCGCCCAGAGCGGGCGCCTCGACCGCGCCGCCCTGCTGCAGCCGGCCCGCGCCAACCTGCGCGAGACCTTCGACGGCAACTCGGTGCTGCGCGGCCAGGACCCCGACAAGGTCTGAGGCGCGACGGAGGGCTCGTCCGCAGGCGCGGAAACGGCAGGCTCCCGGCGGAAAGTCAGGTTCCTGTCCGGAGCTGCGGCAGCTGGAGGGCCAGGCCGCGGATAGCCTGAGCGGATGGAAGCCCTCCCGCCCGCGGACCCGACCCCTGCGGAACTGCCGGGGCGACAGGAGGAGTTGCGCGCCCTCGCAACCCTGCTGGACCCAGCGGGCCCCCGGGTGGCCCACCTGCATGGCGTTCCAGGGATCGGCAAGTCCGCACTGCTGCGCGCCTTCGTGGCGAACGCGCGGGCCCGCGGCCACACCGCAGTCCTCCTCGACTGCCGCGCAATCGAGCCGACCGAGGCGGGTCTGCTGCAGGCAATGGACCATGCGCTGGCTCCGGGCGCGCGGCAGTCCGTCGCCCCTGCAGTCGTCTGCCTCGACAACCACGACCACTTCCTGCTGCTCGACTCCTGGATCCGGACCCACCTGCTGGCCAGGCTCGACGGCACGGTCCGCCTCGTGCTGTGCCGGCGCGCCCAACCGAACCCTGCCTGGCTGAATGCAGAGGGCGTGTTCCTTGGGATCAGGCTGCGCGAGCTGAAGGAGGAGCACGCCAGGCAACTCGTCCGCTCCGCCGGGGTCCCGGAGCAGGGGCAGGAAACGGTGCTGCGCTTCGCCAAGGGGCACCCCCTCGCGCTGCACCTGGCCTGCGCTGCCTCGCGCAACCACGAAGGTGAGGTCCTGGAGGACGTCGGGCTGCACGACGTCGTGGGCCAGCTCACGGGCTTCTTCCTGCAGGGCATCGAGGACGGTGCAAGGCTGCGCGCCGTCGAGGCAGCGTCCACCGTGCGCAGGGTCACGGCCCCGCTGCTCGGGGAACTCCTCGGGACCGACGAACCACAAGGCGCCTACAACGCGCTGGCCGAACTGCCGATCTTCGAACGCCGGGTGGACGGCATCGCACTCCACGCGGCAGTCCACGAGGCACTGGCGAAGCACCTCCGGTCGTCGGACCCTGCTCGCTTCCTCACCTACCGGCGGATCGCATGGCGCGCGCTCGAGGAACGGGCAGGTCAGGTCGGCCCGGAGGACCTGTGGCGCCACACGGCAGACGTGATCCACCTCCTGGACAACCCGGTGGTGCGTGGAGCGTTCTTCCCCGAGGGTGTGCAACGGCTCGCGGTCGAGGACGCGGGTCCCGCCGACCGGGATGCGGTGCTGGCGATCGCCGCGGCCACGGGTGCGGCACTGGACCGCACGACCACCAGGGACTACTGGGACTCGGTCCCGCAGGCCTTCCGCGTCGTGCGGGACGGGAACCGGTCGGTCGTGGGGTTCTACTGCATGTTCGACCCCACGTCGGTTCCTGCAACGGTGCTCCAGCGGGACCCGGTTGCCTCCGCATGGCTCGCAGAACTGCCTGCGGGTCCGGGGACGGCTCCGGGTGCGGCCCTCTTCCTGCGACGCTGGCTCTCCAGCGAGGAGGGGGACGCCCCATCCGCGGTGCAGGCAGCCTGCTGGCTCGACGTCAAGCGCAGCTACCTGGCCATGCGACCTCGCCTCCGCCGCGTGTACCTCGCCGTTGCGGACCTCGCTCCCTATGCCGCGGTTGCACGCCAGTTGGGCTTTGTCGTCGCGTGCACGGGGGCAAACCTCGGCATGGGCAGCGCAGTGCTCGACTTCGGCCCGGGATCCGTCGACGCCTGGCTGCGGCGCCTCGTGCGCCACGAACTCGGGTTGTCCGACGAGATCGCGCTCGACACAGGCCGGCGTGCCGCACTCGTGGGGAACCAGTGGGTCGAGCTGGCCCCGCTCGAGCTCGGGGTGCTGCAGTCCCTGCTCGATGCCGGTGGCGGCGTGGTCAGCAGGAGGATGCTGTTGGACGTCGTGTGGGGCACGCGGCAGGAGGCCGTCGGCAGCAATGTCGTGGAGGTGGTGATCCGGTCGCTGCGCCGCAAGCTCGAGGGCCACTCGACTTCGATTGCGACCGTGCGCGGTGCCGGGTACCGGCTGCGGACCTGAGCAGGCGAGCACCGGTTCTCATCTGGCCCTCATGTTCCGAGGCGCGGCCCAGCTACCGTCCAACGATCCAAGCAAGCTCGAAACCACACAGGAGAACCAGATGACCAAGTCCCTCTACGACCGGCTCGGCGGCGCCGCGGCCGTCCGCAAGCTCGCCCGCGACATCGTCAACCTCCACCTCGTGAACCCGCTCATCCAGACCAGGTTCATGGCGTCCAACGTGGAGGACCTGGTCAACCACGTCGCCAACTTCATCGGCGCAGGGACGGGTGGCACGGAGGTCTACACGGGCCGGGACATGCCGACCGCGCACAAGGGGATGAACGTCAACGAGCGGGAGCTGCTGGCAGCCGTCGACGACGTGCTCAAGGCGCTCAAGCAGAACGGGATCGGCGAGGGCGAACAGCGCGAGATGCTCGCCATCCTGTACTCGCTCAAGGACGAGGTGATGTTCAAGTGACCCGCCGGGGGTCCGGTGCTTCCCAAGGTCGGGAGCGACGGTCCCAACCTGCCCGGGCACCGGGCGATGCAACCGGGTCGTCCCGGATGGGGACGTGCCAACCTGCGATGGCAGCGGTCCCCGAGGTTTCCCCTCGGCCGCATGAGGTCAGGGGTTGGCGAGTCCGTCCGACAGATGGACAGGGGAACGACTATCCTTCCGCGGACGTCCACTGGACGGTTCCCAAGGAGAACACACCACCATGCACAAGACCCTGCTCACCTTCGCTGCCTCGCTCGCAGTCGCTGCCTCGCTCGCGGCCCAGACCCCGCAGCCAGCTGGCTTCAACTTCAACGTGGTCGCTGGCGCAACCTCGCGCGGCGCCATGGCCAACCGGGCCGGCGAACTGATCTTCCGCTTCGACTCGTCCGACTACGTGGCCATCTGCAGGCCAGACGCACCACCCGCGGGCTCGCCCGGCTCGACGCAGAACCTGATCGACGGCGTGCAGTTCGTGCTGCAGGACCAGTACGCGGTCTCGCAGGAGGGCTACAACCTGCACATCTACACCGAGAGCTCCACTGCACCCGACTTCCCGACGATCACCGCGGGCCAGCCGGCCGGCACGACCGCGCTGTCGACCGTCACGGGCCTGCTCTCGCCCGTGAGCACGACGGCGTCTCCCGCTGCGTGGCTGGTGAGCTACACCTTCACCACCCCGGTGGCCGTGCCCAACAACGCCGATGCCTTCGTGTCGGTGGAGTTGCAGGCCTCGGCAGCCGCCAACACGGCGGCCACGCCTTCCTTCTGGCCCAACGACGGCCTCTCGGTCCAGATCAGCCTGGGCATCCAGCCGGGCCCGAACTTCACCGTGTTCGACCTGAAGGGCGCTGCGCCCGTCGGCCAGACCTCCTACGGCCTCGTGCACGACGTGACCAACGCGCTGTTCGCCTACGGCGGCGCGCGCCAGGGCATGATGGACCTCCTGACCACGGCTTCGGGCCGCGGTGTCGCCACGGCGATCACCAACCAGGCGACCTACACGATCAGCAACACGGCCCCGGGCACGGCCAGCTTCTTCTCGGCCCTGCACCCGGATGCCGCCTCGCCGCCCTTCAACGGTGGCCGCGCCGACGACCTCGGCTTCGTCTACCAGAACTCGGCGCTGCCCGTCGGCTCGCTGGTCTTCTACCAGGTCGACCTCGGCTTCGCGCCGGGCAACCTGTTCCTGCCGCTGAGCGCCTTCATGCCGGGCTCGAGCGGCGTGCTCTGCCTGTCGCCGAACATGCAGAACATCGGCCTCACGGTGAGCTCGGGTGCCCAGACCAACTTCACCTTCCTGGTCCCAAGCGGCGCCCGTGGCCTGCTGGGCGCCACCGGCCTGACCCAGCTCGCGGTCACGGCCATCGCCTACGACCCGACGACCGGGGCCCTGGCTGGCGCACCCTGCGCCGCCCAGAAGTTCTGAACGTCGGCTGACCAGCGTCCGCTGGACGGGGCACGGCGCCTGCGCAGGCTCGTACTGCGCAGGCGCCGCCGTTTCCGGGGCAGGCTTGCATCGACACGCGCGGACCACCGCCGTAACCTGCTCGCCCCCCATGGCAGAACTGGTCAAGGAAATCGCCCGCAGGCGCACGTTTGCGATCATCTCGCACCCGGACGCGGGCAAGACCACGCTGACGGAGAAGCTGCTGCTCTACGGTGGCGCCATCCGCGAGGCCGGTTCGGTGAAGGCCCGCCGCGGCCAGTCCCACGCCACGTCCGACTGGATGGAGCTGGAGCAGAAGCGCGGCATCTCCATCACCAGCTCGGCACTCCAGTTCGAGTACCAGGGCAACTGCATCAACCTGCTGGACACGCCGGGCCACCAGGACTTCTCCGAGGACACCTACCGCACCCTGGTGGCCGCGGACGCAGCGCTGATGCTGATCGACGGCGCCAAGGGCGTCGAGCCGCAGACGATCAAGCTCTTCAAGGTGTGCCGCGACCGCGGCATCCCGATCGTGACCGTGGTCAACAAGATGGACCGCCCGTCGCGGGCACCGCTCGACCTGGTGGACCAGGTGGAGAAGGTGCTGGGCATCACCATCGTGCCGGCGACCTGGCCGATCGGCTCCGGCCCGGACTTCCGCGGCGTGTACTCGCTGCGCGACAAGCAGGTGTTCCTGTTCGAGCGCACGGCCCACAACGCCACCCGCGCCGGCGTGCAGACCAGGGGGCCCGACGACCCCGCGCTCACCGAGATGCTGGGCGAGAACGCGCACCTCAAGCTGCTCGAGGACCTCGCCATGGTCGAGACGTGCGTGGAGCCGTTCGACATGAAACGGTTCCTCGCGCAGAAGCAGTCGCCCATGTTCTTCTGCTCGGCGCTCACCAACTTCGGCGTCGAGAACATCCTGCAGCGCTTCATCGAGATCGCGCCGGCACCGGGCCCGTTGCCGACCCTCGACGGCGAGGTGCAGCCGGACGCGCCGTTCTTCAGCGGCTTCGTCTACAAGGTCGCGGCCAACATGGACAAGCAGCACCGCGACCGCATCGCGTTCCTGCGCGTCACGTCGGGCCACTTCGAGCGCGGGATGAACGCAAAGCACCTGCGGCTGCACCGCGACGTGCGGCTCTCGCACCCGCACCGGTTCTTCGGCCAAGAGCGTGTGTCGATCGAGGAGGCGTGGCCGGGAGACGTCATCGGCCTCATCAACCCCGGGTTGTTCCGCGTGGGCGACGTGATCACGTCAGGTCCCGACTTCGAGGTGCGCAACTTCCCGCGCTTCGCACCGGAGATCTTCGCGCAGGCAGCACCCAAGGAGCCCTCGATGAGCAAGGGCTTCCACAAGGCGCTGGAGCAGCTGGGCGAGGAAGGTGTCGTGCAGATCTTCTGGCCGCGCATCGGCGCGCGCGAACCGATCCTCGGCGCAATCGGCGAGCTGCAGCTGGAGGTGTTCCAGTGGCGGCTCGAGAACGAGTACAACACCGAGGTGCGCATCGCGCGCAAGCCGTGGACGCGGGCACGCTGGCTCGCCCACGCGACCGACGAGGTCATCAACCTGCTGCCGGTCGTCGTGAAGGACGAGGTCGGCCGGCTCGTGGCACTCTTCAACTCCGACTTCGAGATCGAGTACGCGAAGTCGCGCTACAAGGGCCTCGAGCTGCTGGAGACGCCACCCGCAGAAGAGGACCTGGGCCGCTGAAGCAGCGCCTCGGCGCCACCGCTCAGCGGCGGCTCGGACGCGGCGGCAGCTTCTGTTCCTCTGCCTTGGCGTCGGCCTCGCGCAGCAGCCGCTCCAGCGGCCCCCACGACGGCTGGTGCAGCTTCACGTCCTTGGGCTTGCGGTCGCCTGCGTCGATGCGGAACGAGGACAGCTCCATCGGTCGGTCGACCTCCAGCTCCAGGACCTCGATCCGCTGGATCGGCTTGCCGGCCTGCAGGTAGACCACCTCGAGCATCGCGTCGTCCGGTGAGCGCAGGAAGACCTCGACGCGGTCCGCGAGCGGCAGGTCGCCCACCTGTTCCGGCGTCAGCCCGCCGCGCACGTCGCCGCCGACCCACCTGCCCTCCGTGCCCTTGCGCGGCGTCGAGCTGAGGACGCGAAGGTCGTGGAGCCGGGCAAGGTCCGCCAGCATGGAGCTCCCCAGCGGGGACTGCGCACGGTCGTCCTCGACACCCGGCAGGCCCGCGCCCTTGTCGAGCAGCTTGCTGGCCCAGACCACGTCCGCAACCAGGGCCGGGTCCATGGCCAGGAAGACCGGACCGAACGTGGGCGTGTCCTCCAGCATGAGCACGCCTTCCGGAGTCCGGACCGTCTCCATGCGCCCCTTGAGCCCGTCGTCGAAGGCGAACTCCACCACCGCGTGCAGCGCGGACTGTTCTGTGCGCAGGACACGCAGCGTCCCCTTCGTGGTGAAGGAGGGGCCGCCGGGGTAGGCGCCGCTGGTCTGCAGCTCGAGGCGCATGGTGCGGAAGCCTGCCTCGGTCTCGCGCATGCGCGCGATGGCCGCAGCCACCGCAGGGTCCATCGCCACGGCGTCCTTGGCAGGGGACGCAGGGGCAGGGGCGGGCACCTCAGGCTCCTGTGCCTTGACCGGCTCCTGCGGCTTTGCAGGCTCCTGCCCTGCGAGGCGCACTGGACCCGGACCCATTGCAAGGGCGAGGAACGCGGCGGCAACAACGGCTTTGGTACGCTTCATGCTGGTGGGTCCGGAGGCGCGGATGATACCGGGGCGCCCCCCGGCCACTGCCACCGCGCCCCATCCAAACACCATGCCAACCCGTTCCCTCCACTGCAGGCTCCTCGGTGCGTTCCTCGGGCTCGCGGCCCTTGTCCCTGCCCTGCCCGGCGACGAGGTCCGGCTCGCGGACGGGCGCGTGCTCGTGGGCAGGGTCGAGCGGACCAAGGGCAGGCTGGTGGTCACCACCCGCGACGGCCGGGTGGAGGTCGACGAGGCACTGGTGACAAGGGTGCGCACCGAGGCCGAGTTGCGGGCGGTGCTGGTGGAACTGGAACGGAGGGCTGGCGACACCGCGTTCGCGCGGCTGCAGCTGGCGCAGGAGGCATGGGCCATGGGTCTCGACGCAGACCTGTGGCGACACCTCGACGCACTCGCGACCGCGCCGGGCACCAGTCCCTCGTTGGACATGCGGCACGAAGAGTTCCTGCTGCGGCTGGCGCCTGCGTTCCTGCCACCACAGGACCGTGCAGCCGCAGGCCCCGAACGCGCGCGCGCCCTGGTCCATCGGGCACCCCGCGACTGCAGCCCCGGTCGACGCGCAGCCCTGGTGGCCCTGCTGGCTCACGATGCCTCGG
The DNA here is from genome assembly GCA_041178545.1 of Planctomycetota bacterium. Lineage (GTDB taxonomy): Bacteria > Planctomycetota > UBA1135 > UBA1135 > UBA2386 > JBEATZ01. The sequence continues at coordinate 39,788 of JBEGVB010000054.1, read as the reverse complement.
CCGAGGCGGAGCTGCGCCGTCTCGCCCGCAGCGAGCGGGAACCGCACCGGCGCTGGCTCGCGGTGAGCGCCCTGCAGGTCCGCGGCGGCCGGGCGAACCAGACCTTTGCATGGCGCACGACCGTCCTCGACCCCACTGCCTCGGTGCGCACCCAGGCCGTCGAGGCCGTGCCTGCTGCGGACCGCGACGCTGCAACCGACTACCTTGCCGCGGCCCTCGGCCACCGGAGCCCCGAGGTCCGGGCCCGCACCGCCGAGGCACTGGGTGCACTGGGCTCGCCCCGCGCACTCGCACCGTTGGTGGCAGCAGGGCCTGCAGCAGCCCGTGCGGATGCTGCCACAGGAACTGCGCCGCGAGCCCATGTGGCCTTCGTCGAGCAGCAGTCCTACCTGCGCGACTTCGACGTGGAGGTCGCGTCCAGCAGCTTCATCGCCGACCCGAAGGTGGGCATCCTGCAGAGCGGCGCAGTGCTCGACGTGACCGTGCTGGGGATGCAGGTGGAGACGGTGCGGGTCACCGTCGCCTACCGGAAGGCCCTGCGCAGGCTGGGCGGCAGCGACCCGGGTGCGGACGTGCGCACCTGGCCGGGCTGGCTGGCACGGGTGCAGGCCGAGACGGCACCACTGGCCCCACCCACGACGGGTGCAGGCGCAGCCGCGCCGGCAGGGGCCGGGACGCGAGGCGACTGAGCGCGGGCTGGAACGACGGCGCGACCTCGGAGGCGAACAGGTCGCGCGCTACAGTCCGCCGCCTCCGATGACCCAGCCCTCCTCGCAGATCGCCATCGTCGGCCTCGCCACGATGGGCCAGAACTTCGCCCTCAACCTCGCGCGCAACGGGATCGCGGTGACGGTGTTCAACATCACCCGCGACCTCATCGACGCCACCATGGCCCGCAGGGAGCCCGCCATGCGGATGGTCGCCGCGCACAGCCATGCGGAAGTGGTCGCAACGCTGGAGCGCCCGCGCAAGATCCTGCTGCTGGTGCGCGCGGGATCGCCGGTGGACGAGACCATTGCCAAGTTCCTCCCCCACCTGGAGGCAGGCGACATCCTGATCGACTCCGGCAACTCGCACCCAGACGAGACCGAGCGCCGCAGTGCCGAGCTGTCCGCCAAGGGCATCCGGTTCGTGGGCATGGGCATCTCCGGCGGCGAGGAAGGCGCGCTGCACGGACCCAGCCTGATGCCCGGCGGGGACGCATCCAGCTACGCCGAGCTGGAGCCCATGCTGCGCAAGGTTGCGGCGAAGGTGGAGGACGGCGCCTGTGTGACGCACGTGGGCAAGGGGGCTGCAGGCCACTTCGTGAAGATGGTCCACAACGGGATCGAGTACGGCGACATGCAGCTCATTGCCGAGGCCTACGACCTGCTCCAGCAGGTCGGTGGCCTGGCCCCGGCGCAGATGGCCGACATCTTCTCCGAGTGGAATCGCGGGCCGCTGGAGTCGTTCCTCGTGGAGATCACCGCGCGGATCCTCCGCACTGCCGACCCGCGCACCGGCAGGCCCATGGTCGACGTGATCGTGGACTCCGCGGGCCAGAAGGGCACCGGCCGCTGGACCAGTGAGATCGCCCTGCGCCACGGCGTGCCGCTGCCCACCATCCACGCAGCCGTCGAGGCACGGTGCCTGTCTGCGCGCCGCGCCGAGCGCGCCGCGGCAAGCCGCGTGCTGCAGGGCCCTGCTGCCCCTGCGGGCACCGTGCCAGGGCTCGTCGAGGCGGTGCGCGACGCGCTGTACTGCGCCAAGATCTGCTCCTACGCGCAGGGGCTCGACCTGCTCACCACCGTGGACGCGGAGAAGGGGTTCGGCCTCGACCTGGGCGAGATCGCGCGCATCTGGAAGGGCGGCTGCATCATCCGCGCCCGCTTCCTGACGCGCATCCAGGCTGCCTACCGCAGGCAGCGCAAGCTGCCCAACCTGGTGCTCGACGAGGAGCTGGGCGGATTCCTCCAGCAGCACCAGGCCTCCTGGCGCCGCGTGGTGGCACTCGCCGCGGAGCGCGGCGTGCCGGTGCTCGCCATGGGCGCGAGCCTCTCGTGGTACGACAGCTTCCGCCGCGAGCGGTTGCCCCAGAACCTCACGCAGGCGCAGCGCGACCTGTTCGGCGCGCACACCTTCGAGCGCGTGGACGAGCCCGCGGGCACGTTCTTCCACCACACGTGGAAGTGAGCCTCGCGGGCCTGCCGGGGCAGCAGCAGGCCGTCACTTGGTGCGGAACACCTCGACGCCCTGCTGCTGCTTGCGCATGACGTTGTCCTGCAGCCACTCGACCTGACGGGCGCGGTTGCCCGTGTTGAGGAAGTTCTGCTGCTCCAGCGCATCGAACTTCTTCGCGTCCTGGGCCTGGCCCCGCTGCTGCTGGCCCGCCGGCTTGAGGGCCGGCACCTGGTCCGCAGGCCCGCGGTACGCCTGCGGCTGGTGGATGCCGGTGCCGCGGTGGAAGGCGAACTGGTCGCCCTTCTGCACGATGACGGTGGCCTGGCCGACGATGCCGTCGGCGACCGCGATGCCGCGCAGGTCGGTGTCCCCGCTCTGGAACCGCTGGTCGCCCGAGCCCACCACCTTCACGTGTGCATCGCCGACGAACGCGTCACCCTGCTTCACGTTCACCCGCACGCGGCCGACGTCGTAGCTCTCCTGCACGTCGAGCTTGAGGTCGCTGCGGAGCACCATGCCGCTGGCGATCAGGTTGCCACCGCGCACCACCACGAGGTGGGCACCGGGCTCCGTGAGCTCCAGCTCCACCTGGCGCTCGCGGCTGCGGTAGTCGCGTCCGTCGCCGAGCTCGAGTTCCATGGCGCGCAGCGGCTTGATGCCGTGCAGCTGGATGCCGCGGATGTCGTTGAGTGACTTCTCCATCAGGTAGAGGCGCATCAGGTCGACGCGGTACACCTGCACCGAGGCCTTGGCGACGTTGCGGAACGTCAACGTGATGCGCGGCTTCTCCCCGGTGGCAACCGTCGTCACCTCGGGCACCGACAGTGCCTGCTGGAGGAAGAAGTCTGCTGCCTCGCCGGCGTCGCTGAACCGGTCCTTGACCTTGTCGTAGGCGGCCAGCGCCAGCGCGGGCTCGCCGCGCGCATGGTGGATCTGGCCCTGCATGTAGGTCGCGTGGAACCGGCTCTCGCTCGGCCCCTTGGTGCCGTTGGGCTGTGTGAACTCCTCGGTGGCCACCCGCTGGAGCACCCGGAATGCGGCATCGTGGTCCCCCAGCACGAACTGTGCGTACCCGGTGGTGTAGAGGAACTCGTCCGCGAAGGCGGAACCCGGGTAGCGGTCCAGTGCCGCACCGGCCACGGCAAGAGCTGCCTTCACGTCCTTGCCCTCGAGGCAAGTCGAGGCCCAGGCGAAGGAGACCTCCTCGGCCTGCGGGTCGTCCGGGTACAGCACCAGGAACTCGCGCAACTGCTCGACAGCGGCCGCCCGAAGCTCCGCAGCGCTGCCGACCTTGCGGTCGACGGGGGACGAGGCGTCCCGGTCCGCCGCGAGGCTCGCGAGCTTCTGGGCGACGCCGTAGCGGCTCGAGCGCATGGTCGCGAGGTCGGGGTGGGCCTGCAGCAACTGCTGGAGGAAGCGCGACGACTCGCGCACCTCGCCCTGTGCCTCCAGCACCGTGGCGACGGCAGCGTCCTTGAGGAACGACGCCTCTGCCGTGGCACGGAAGACGAGCAGGGCGGACTCGTACTCGCCGAGGTCGAGGTACGAACGACCCACGGCAACGATCCGGTCGAACGGGATGACGAGGTCCGGGTGGCGCTCCTTGAGTTCCTCGAAGAAACGCACCACCGACTTTGCGTCGCCGCGCTCGATGGAGAGGAACAGCATCATGCGCGCCACGTCGCGGAAGACATTGTCGGCAAGACGTACGTCCTCGCGGTGCCACTCGGCGAGCAACTGGTCGAAGTGCTTGCCGGCAGCGGCCATGGCAGCCGTGCGGGTCTCACCAGTGGACCGTTCGGCCTGCTCGAACCATGCCTTGCCGAGGAACAGCAGTTCGTCGGGCGTGAGCCGGTACGGGTCGACGGGACTGTCGGGACCCGCGTGGACGACGAGGTTGCCCACCACCCCGTGCGAGAGCCATTCCACGTTGGCCACGTCCTGGACGCGCGTGGGCAGCGCCCGGTAGGTGCCGGGGAAGCGCGCCTGCAGGTCGTAGCGGAACGAACCACTCAGGGTGCCGGGGCGGAACTGCACGACCAGGCGGTCCGGCAACACGTCCACGGCCTCGAACGACCCCACGACGGAGTCGCGCGGCACCGAGCAGCCGGCGGGCAGTGGCTCCTCGACCACCACCGGGCCGCCGTCCCTGCGCTGCCTCGGGTCGGGTCCCGAGAAGGTGACGGAGACGCTCCCGCTCTCGCCCTTGCGCATCTGCGTGAGGGTGTTGCGGAAGGTCGGGATCCGCTCCCCGCGCACACAGCTGAAGCCGGAGGGCACCACCGCGCCCTCGTGCCGCAGTGCCGCGGGCTGGTAGCTGCGGTCGACCCGGAAGGCCGACAGGTTTCGGTCGGAGTCGACGAAACCCTGCGCAAAGCCCGTGAGGTCCGCAGACCACCAGGCAGTCCCGCCGCCCTCGACTGCGAGCTCGACCAGGTTGCCCGACTGCTTCACCTTCGCCTCGGGCACCTCGAAGCGCGTGCGTTCGGCGCCGCGGCGCACGCGGGCGAGTTCCTCGCCGTTGACGCGCACGACCACCTCCGTGGCTGCCGTGGCCTGCGCATCACCCTGCAGTGCGGCAAGGGCCCCCACTGCGGCAGCCGTGGCTTCGGCGGTCTCCCAGCCGGCGCCGGACCTGCGGCTGCGGAGCTGGTCCGCGAGCACCGTTAGCGTGGCATCGCGCGGGTCCACCAGCGCACCGAGTTGCGCCGCGAGGGCAAGCGCCTCGGTGGAGGCCTTGGCAAGCTCTGCCCCGCTCTCACGCAGCGTCGCGAGTGCCTCGGCAGCCAGTTCCACCCGACGCAGTGCGACCCATGCGAGCCCGAGCTGGGCGAGGCCGCGCACGCCGAGTCCCGTGCGGCCGCGGTGCAGCGTGTTGAGTGCCTCGAACCGTGCACGGTCTGCTGCCGCCAGGGCGTGCAGCATGTCGGCACGCTGGTCCGGGCCGGCGGAACCCAGCTGGCGCAACAGCGCCTCGGACGCGGCATTCAGCAGGTCCTCTGCGCCCGTGGTGCCGCGCCTCCGCGCCAGCACCAGGAACCGCACCGCCTGTGCGGTGGTGCGGGCGTCGAACGAACCCTTGCCGGTCCACGCGTACCCGCCCTCCTTGAGCAGACTGTTGCCGAGGGCAGCGACGGCCGACTCGGCAGCGGCCGAGAGGCGGTCCTTGTCCACGCGCCGGCTGCCGCCCGTGCGCTCGAGGTACTCGAGTGCGAGCAGTGCTGCGAGGCCGCGGCTCGCACGGGCGAGGTTGGAACCCTCCGCGAGGCGCTGGTTGCCCGGCAGGAAGCCGGAGCCGAGCGCCGCCGTGACGAGGTCGCGGCCCGGGTCGGGCCCCACCTCGACCACGAGGCGCAGTTGGGTTGCCGGGCGACCCACCGGCAGCGAGAGCTCGAAGGCCTCGCGGGAACGAACCGTGCCGCTGCGACCGGCATGCGTCTCGATGCCGAATGGGCGCACTGGCGCACTCCAGTGGACCTCGTCGCGAAGGCTGCCTGCGACTGCCGTGAGGATGCGCGTCACCGGTTCGACAGCCACCTCGGCAACCGTGTGGTCCAAGGTCGCCTCGGCACCGGCTGCAAGCGCACGCTCTTCCTTGGCCTGCCCCACCCCGTCCTTGGCCCCGATGGTGACGGCCACCGTCTGGTCGGTGCCAGACTGGTTGCGGACCTCGGCCGTCAGCGTGACCGTGTCGCCCTCGGTGAGGGCCACCGGACCCACCAAGCTTGCCTGCAACTGCTTGCGGGTCTGCAGCCGCCCCCGTCCCTCGCCCGCGTCCGTGCCCACGGTGATGCCGCGCACACGCACGGCCCAGCCGGTGGTGCTGTCGGGCATGCGGACCCGGGTCACGGCCCTGCCGTTGGCGTCGGTGAGGACCGCCGGGACCCAGGCGCCGAGCGCACGGAAGTCGATGCGAGGTGCCGTCGGGTCCTGCACCTCCTCCTGCCAGCCATTGCTGCCGAGGGCCACGTATCCGGAGCCGGCCCCGAACCCATTGAGGTCCACGAACTGCCGGTTCAGTGCGGCCTGTGGCAGGAAACCCCCGAGCACCTGCCCGGGACCGCCGGTCGCGGGTCCAGCCGGACCCGGGCTCATGGGGCCGCCGGAGCCACCGCCGCCGCCCGGACGCGGGGCACCGCCGGGTTGGGCGTTCCGGCCGGCAAACCGGCCGCCCGCACCCCCACCGAGGCCGACTGCCGAGTCCCACTGGTTGGAGTCGAAGGCATTCTGCTTGTTCGGGTCTGCAGCGGCTCCGCCCTCTCCAGGCGCGCGCGGCTCACCTGCCTCGGCATCGCGGCGACGCTCCTCGGCCAGCAGGTCGGCCGACACCCTGCGGCTCGCGCCCTTGTAGTTCCAGGTGCAGCTCGAGGCCGTGCGGAAGGCGGTCTCGCGCCGACCGGCCTGGAAGAAGGTGGCAAGGGAGCCGGAGTCGTCCGGGCGGAGCGCGAGCAGTGCCTCGTCCACCATCGCCAGCGCGAGCTCGGCCGCTGCCGGGGCCCCCGTGCTGTCGCGCGCCTCGAGGGCGACCTCGATGTCCTCGCCCGGCTTCGCCTCGGCGGGCACCTGCACGCGGACCTCGAGCCTGCGCTCGACCACGAAGTCGCGCTGGGCCTCGTGCAGGCGGTTGCCGTCGACCATCGTGATCGCGAACCCGAAGTTGGGCGCGTGCTCGGGGCGCAGGTCGAGGAAGCGCTGCTGGTCGCCGGCCTCCAACCGCTCGGCGCGGCACTCGAGGATCCCGTCGCCCTGCCACGTCAGCAATGCGAGGCGGGAGCCCGCGCGGTTGACGACCCGCAGCGGGATGCGCTCGCCGAGGGAGAACGTGTCGCGGTCGCACAGCAGGCGCAGCTTGACCGTGTCGTCGTCGCCCGAGACCGACAGGTTGGTCTGGCCGGTCACGAGGTTGCCGAACCGGTCGCGCGCCTCGACCCGGACGCCGTGCAGGCCGCCCTTCGGTGCCGAGAGCACGGCCACGGCGTTGCCGTCGCCGCCCGTCGTGACCGGGACGCGAGCGACCTCGACCTCCACCGTTGCACCACGCTGGGACTCCACGCGCAACAGCACCACGTCGGCCTTCCGCGCCACCGGCTTGCCTGCGCGGTCCACCAGCGAGACCCGTGCCTCGAACTTCTCGCCGGTCAGGTACACGTTGCGCACGGTGCGCACCACGGGAGTGAACTCGGTGACCACCACCGGCACCGCCACGCTCGCACGCACGCTGTCGCTCGGCAGTTCCGCCACCAGCACGGCCATGCCCTCCTCCGCGAACTCACGCGTCTCGAAGGTCACTGGCAACTCGCCTGCAGCCGTCGTGGTCCCGCGCACCTCCGCCACCGAGCCGTCGGGCAGCCGCATGGTGCACGCGACCGGGCGGCCCGCAGCCGGCCCGCCGAAGAAGTGAGTCGCCCGGACCCTGCCCGTGATCGGCTCGCCGCGGAACACGACCTGCTGGTCGAGCTCGAAGGACAGTTGCATGCGGGGCCGCTCGTACTGAGCCACCTCGAACGTGGTGCGGAACGAGGGCTCCGAGCCGTCCTCGCGGTCGACCACCGCGGTCCAGGTCCCCGTCGGCGCGCCAGCAGGCACGTCGACGCGGGTGCTGAAGGTGCCGAAGGAACCGAAGGTGACACGCTGTTGCGACACCACGCGCCCGTCGGCACCGAGGGCGCGGAAACGCCACCCAGACTCGCGGGGCAGGCGCCAGGTGCCGCCCTCGACCTCGCGCACGATGGCCTTGAGGTGCAGCGACTGGCCGGGTGCACACAGGGGACGGTCCGTGAACAGGTAGCCCTGCGCGGAGAGCCCGGCGCTGTACCCGAGCCCGCCGAGACCAACCGAGCTGGCCCCGGAACCGCGGGCGTTGACGGCGAACACCACGAGGTTCTCGATCTTGCGCAACTCGTCGCTGCGCCAGCGCCAGATGCCGTCGGCACCGGTCACGCCTTCGGTCACCACCTTGCTGCCGTCCGAGACGACCACGCGCACCCCGGCCTCGGCGCGGTCCTCGCGCACGTTCTGCGCGAAGGCAAGCAGCTCGGTGCGGCTCGCCTTGGTGACGAGCGCGAGATCCGAGACCAGGACCATGGCCGTCGCCTCCAGCTCGCGGTCGTCGACCTTCACCACGTAGGCGCCTGGCTCGGTCATCCCGACCTCGACCTCCCGCACGGTCTCGCGGTGCTTCACGTACTCGGGCACCGCGCTCTCGAAGGTGCGGTCCGGCTGGATCACCTCGATGTCGAGCCGCTGCACCTCGCCTGCCGTGTGCGTGGCGCGGAAGTAGTCCTCGAGGTCGAGCCGGAACACGCGCACACGGACCTTCTCGATGTTGCGCGAGGTGAGCCGGAACGTGGCCTTCTCGTCGCTGCGGAAACTGCGCTCGGTGAACAGCTGCAGGCTCTTGCGGGTGAGCGCCTCGATGCGGTCGCCCGCCTGCGCCATGAAGGCACCCCACGTGACCGCGCGGTATGCCGCGAGCGCGCGCTCGTAGTCGAACTGCTTCGTCTCGTGGATCACCCCCACCTGGAACTGTGCGCGCGAGCTGGCTTCCTTGCCGGGGTACTTGCTCACGCAGCGTGCGTAGGCCTCGCGCGCCTCCTCGTACCGTTCCTCCGCCAGCAACAGGTCGCCGAACGTGGCGAGGACCTCGGGGTTGCGTTCGTCGAGCGGGTAGGCGCGTGCGAAGGCGGCAAGGCGCTCGCGCGCACGTTCTTGGCCCGTCCTGCCCTCCTGCACCGCAGCCATGGCCAGTGCGTACTCCGCGTCGACGATCTGGCGCTGGACGCGCTCCCAGGCGGAGTGCGAGGGATGCTGTGCGAGGTAGTCACGCCATGCGGCAATCGCATCCTCCAGCCGCACCTGTGCGGCAAGGACGTCCCCTCGCATCGCACGCGCAGCAGCCACCTCGTCCGCAGGTGCATCCGTCGGTGCAGCCAGGAACTCCTCGAGTGCCTTGAGTGCCTCGGCGCTGCGGCCGCAGTGGTTGAGGCACTGGGCCACGAGGTGGCTGGCCACGCGCGCCTTGGGGTGCGCCGGGTGCTTGGCCGCGAGGTCGCGCAGCGCCTGGACCGCGCGGTCCAGCTCGAACGGCGAGGGCGTCGGCACACCGAAGCTCAGTGCGATCTCCCAGGCTGCCTCGGCGCTCTCGGCGGCGTCGGGCGACTCGGCTCGCAGGTCCCGCAGCACCGCGCGCGCGCCCGCGGCGTCGCCCGCGGACCTGCGTGCCTGACCGAGCAGCAGCATGGCCTTGTGTTTCCCGCCCGGAACATCGAGGACCGCGACGAGGGGCAGGAGCCGCTGCACCGCGGCTGCCGCCTGGCCTGCAGCGAGCTGCGAGGCCGCGGCACGGAGCTGCACCGCCCGCGCCTTGGGCTGCGAGAGGCCGAGGTCGAGCGCGAGGTCGAGGAACCCCACGGCCTTGGCGTGGTCGGGCGGTTCTGCCGCGAGCGCACGGTCGGCAAGGGCCAGGTACGTGGCAGCGACCTCCTCCTTCCGCTCCAGGCCGACGAGCTTCTGCACCTCGGCCCGGTGGATCTCTGCCGCCTCCCGCAGCCGCCCTGCACGCTCGTGGGCGAGGGCCTCCTGGAACCGCGCCGAGGCGCGCCAGCCGGTGCCGGGAACCGAGTCGACGAGCCGCCGGAACGTCGCCACGGCGGCATCCGGCTGGCCGGCGAGCAGTTCGGCGCGTCCGCGCAGGTACAGGATGCGCTCCTTCTGCTCGGCAGGCGCGGTCCGCTCGGCCTCTGCGAGCGCTGCGGCCGCCTCCGCGTACCGACGCTGGACGAGCAGGTCCTCGCCCTGCTGCAGGGAGGCCATGCCCCCCACTGCGGCGAGCAGGAAGGAGAGCATCAGGAACAGCAGACCACGACGGGGGAGTCGGTCGGACATGAGGTGTCTCGTTCAGCAAACAGCGGGCCGCGCCAAGGAGGTTGGGACGCCCGCAACGCCCTGAGCTTCCCTCGGGTTCAGGCCGAGAGGCAACGATGGCATGGTCATTCCGCCGCGGCGTCCCGATTGGGTCCGATGTCGGTGTCGAGCCTTCACCCTCGGGAGCAGGCCCTGCCGATGCCGGGCAGGTGGAAGAAGGCGAAACCGTGACCAAGGACCTGCTCGCGCTCGTGGGCGACGACCGCTGCATGGCAGGCCTCGTGGGCGAGCTGCGCCGCGGCGGCTACCGCGTCGACCTCGCACGCGACCTCGGCGAGGCGCGCACCGCCTACCTCGCTGCCGGCGGACACGACTGCGTGCTGGTGGCCCCGGACGTCGCGCCGGGCACGGCACTGTCCGTGCTCATGTCCCTGCGGGTCGTCGACCCGAGGCTGCGTGCCGCGACCTTCGGACCGAGGCTGGTGCGCGACGGGAACCGCGTCCAGGCGAAGCGCCTGGCGTTCCACCCCGGCTCGCGAGCCGGTCTCGGCGCCCTGCTCCGGTTCCTGCAGGAAGCTGCGACGAAGTAGCAGTTTGGTGCGCCACCGGAGCGGGGTCCCGTGCACAGCATGGCATGGGACCACCCACCGTGACCGTCGGCAGCGGGCTGGTGTGCGGCGTCGACGCGATCCCCGTGGCCGTGGAGGCCACTGTGCGGGACGCGGGCGACGGCACACCGCGCATCCTGGGACTCGTGGACGCTGGCGTGCGCGAGGCGTACCACCGCGTGCTCCAGGCCTTCCACGCACTCGACCTCCCCACGCCGCGCGGCGTGACCACCGTCAACTTCGCGCCTGCCGAGTTGCGCAAGGCCGGCAGCGGCTTCGACCTCCCGCTCGCCATCGCACTGGCAGGTGCCGGAGGGATGTTCGACCCGTCCCGCACGGAGGGCCTGTGTGCACACGGCGAGGTCAACCTGCAGGGCCGGATCCTGCCGGCGAGGGGCATCGTGAGCGTGGCCCTCTCCGCGCGTGCGAGCTGCTGCCGCACGGTGCTCACCGGCCCCGAGGACGCGGCCCGCTGCGCCGCGATCCCGGGCATCGAGGTGCTGGGCGCAGCCACCGTGGCCGAGGCCCTGCTGTGGCTCGCACAGCACCGCGCCCTGCCGCAGGTCGCGCCAGCGCCGTTGCTGCGGCCGGCGCACGCCCCGGAGCTGGCCGACATCCGCGGGCACGAGACGCCCAAGCGCGCCCTGCTGGTGGCCGCAGCAGGGCGGCACAACCTGCTGTTCTCGGGGCCGCCCGGCTCCGGCAAGACGGCACTGCTGCGGCGCCTCGTCGGCTTGATGCCCGACCCCGACGCCGAGGAGGCACTGGAGGTGCTCAAGGTGCACACCGCGGCAGGCGGGCACGGGATGCCGACGGGCAGGCCGTTCCGGGCACCGCACCACACGAGCTCGACGGCGAGCCTGCTGGGCGGCGGCGCGGACGTTCGCCCCGGCGAGGTGACGCTGGCACACCGTGGCGTTCTGTTCCTCGACGAACTGCCCGAGTTCCGCCGCGACACGCTGGAGGCACTGCGCCAGCCGCTGGAGTCCGGCGAGGTGACGATCGGCCGCGCCCGGCAGGTGGTGCGCATGCCTGCCGACTTCCTGCTGGTGGCGGCGATGAACCCGTGCCCGTGCGGCTTCCTCGGCCACCCACAACGCCCCTGCCGTTGCTCGCGGCCGACCGTGGAGCGCTACCGCAACCGGCTGTCCGGCCCCCTGCTGGACCGCATCGACCTGCAGGTCGAGGTGCCGGCCCTGGACCCTGCGTGCTTCCGGGGGCGCGCGCCGGAGTCCGCCACCACTGCGGCATTCCGGGCGCAGGTGGAGGTGGCTCGCGCGCGACAGCTCGCACGCCAGGCGCGCAGCGGGGCACCCGTGTGGAACGGTCGGCTCGAGGACGGTGCGCTCACGGCAGCCTGCGGTGCCGGTGAGGGCGTGCTGCACCTACTGGAGGAGTTGCAGCGGTTGCACCGCTTCGGCACGCGCACGCGGATCCGCTTGCTCAGGATCGCGCGGACCCTTGCCGACCTGGACGACTGCGAGACGGTCGGGGAGCCCCATGTGGTCGAGGCTGCGTGCCTGCGGGGCTGCGGCCAGCCGGTGTCGTGCTGACGCTCACTGGCGCGGCGGCACGGCAGGGATCGCCTCGCCGGTGAGGTCGACCACGCGCACCTGCACGGGCTTGGGAGCGGGCTTCTCTGCCAGCGGTCCCTGCAGCACGGGCGAGAGCACCGCAGGAGCGAGTTCGAGCCCCTGCACCATGGCGGTCACGTCGGCAGACAGTTCGGCCCACTGTTCCCTCGTCCCTATGCTGGTGGCCACGAGGTGTGTGTTGCCGCAGGGCACCACGTACACCGCGCCCTCGAGGACGTTGCGGCCTGCGCGGCCCTGCACCGTCAACCGCATGCCGTCGCGGTCCCGCACGCGCACGGGGCTGCGCTCGACGACGCGGGTGCCCGGCTGCAGCAACGCGAGCCAGCGCACCACGGAGTCGGTGGCGGCATCCAGGCTGGTGCCGGCAGGCAGGTGGTCGAGCAGCACGAGCCCGAGGTCGAGCCCGCGGCCATCGCAGTGCAGTGCGACCTGCCCTGCAGGTGCGTCCTCGGCAGCCACCCACGAAGGGTTGGGCAACCAGAGGCCGAAGGCGCCGTTGCGCTCGCGCACGAGCGAGGGCGGGTACTTGAGGGTCGACTGCACGACGAGGCGTGCCGACTCACGGTCGCTGCGCACGGCCACGAGGGCGGGTCCACTGACCTCGCGCCGCAGCACGTTGCCCTCGGCATCGAGCCACTCGGCGTTGCGGACCGTGCGCACGTTCTGTGCGACCTCGTACACGTCCTGCTGCCTGCCGTCGCGCACGACCGTGCGCCTGCGGGAGGGCTCGTAGCGGCGCACCACCACTTCCTCCAGCATCGGGTCGAACACGGCGAGCTCGAGCGGTTCGGTGTCCTTCGCGAGCAGGCCGTGACGGACCTGGGCCATCGCCGCGAGTGGGAACTGGAGCGAGCGTGCGGCAGGGAGCCGGTAGGTGGCGCTGCCGGTGGGCGTCGTGCGCCGGACCTCGAGTCCCTCCACACCGAGCTGGGCCGTGAGGATGCGTTCCTCCAGCACCGAGGCGGCACCGTCGGTGCGGATGCGCTCGCGCCAGTAGGACGTGCGCGGCTGCAGCGCGGCATCGAGCTCCTCGACGACCGTGATGCCGACCTTGCGGGCACCCAGCGTGAACTCCCACTCCTCGGTGAGCCGCACGCCACTGCCCTCGACGCGGGTCGCAGACTGCATCCACCCCACCGGCTCGCCCTTGCCGTCATGGAGCACGAACCATTCCTCGCGGGTGGGCAGCGTGCGTGACGCGGGCGCGGCTGCACCACCGGCGCCGCGGTGGACGGCCGTGACCTGGTCCATGCCGATCCCGACCACGGCGCCGTCGCCGAGCCGGATCTCCACCATGCCGCCTGCCTGGGAGACGACGTGGCCCGTCAGCCGCTCGCCCGACCTCATCTCGACGACGTCGAGACGGGCGGGTTCCTGGGCCGAGGCGAGGGCGGCGAGAAACAGGGGCAGCAGCAGGGTCGAGCGGGCCATGGCAAGGTCTCCTCGGGTCCGCTGCTATCGGCACGGACCGGGCCTCGGCTTGACCCGCCTGTCAGCTTTCCCTGGTCGCCGGTCCCAGGGTGCGGCAGGACCGGACCGCGAGCACGGCAAGGGCAACCCACACCCCCAACAGGAGCCACGGGGACACCCCCAGGAGACCGGCCCAGAGCACCCACCACAGGTGGCGGAAGCCGCGGTCCTCGAAGTGGATCGGTGCCTGGCCCGCGACCGGGTCGGGGGAACTCACCCCGAACATGGGTTCGATGGTGCGCGAGGCATCGGCCACCGGCCGCCCCTCGGCGTCCTCGAACACCCCGCGCGCCGCGAGCCACGCGTAGGTCCAGTGGCTGTGGAGCGGCGAGAACCGCCACTCGGTGAAGAAGCGGTCGGCAGGGTCGAACGACGCAAGGTCCTGCTGCGTGACCTCGCCGCGCTCGAGGCGCTGCTGGTAGTGCACGCGCACTGCCTGGCCGGCGAGTTGGTTGTGCCCGCGCGTGGGCGCGACCACACCCGTGAGGTTGACGAGCACACCGATGCCCACGAGCACGGACGTGAGCACCGGACGCGTGCGCCACGGCTGCAGCTGGGGCAGGGCGAGCGCGAGGAAGCAAACGATGCCCGGGGTCACGTAGCGCGCCCCCCAGCACTGGCCCGACTGCCAACCGGGCGTGGCACTGAACATGAGCAGCGGCAGCAGCAGCATGCCCCATGCAAGCCACCGCAGGTTGAACCCGCGCCCCAGTGCTGCAGGCAGTGCGTACCAGAGCAGCGGGGTGAACCAGAGGATGCCCTTGCCGCCCGCGAACAGCAGCTTGAGCAGCCCGACCCACAGCGGCTGGTTGAACCACGACGAGGCCTCGGGATAGCCGGTGTCGAGCGGGTGGCCGAAGCGTGCTGCATTGGTGGCGAGCAGCAGCACGAGTCCGGGCGCGCCACCGGCGGCAAACGCAATGAGGCGCTGCCAGGGCAGGACCGGCGTCCGCGCACACCACACTGCTGCGGCAAACAGCGGCACCGCGAGCGCATGCTGGTAGCGGGTGAGGACCGCGAGGCTCGCGAAGAAGCCGCCGAGGAAAAGGGTGCCGAGGGACGCGGAACCTGCCTGCGCGCGCACCACCGCCAGCAGTGCGGCAAGCAGCCAGCAGACGGAGGGACCGTCGGAGAGCGTCTCGCGCGTGAGCGGGAACAACTGCGTCGCGAACAGCAACACGAGCGCGCTGGCCCACGCGTCGCGGGCGGCAGCGCCCAGTGCCCGCCCGATGGCGACCAGCAGCAACGTGCTGGCGGCACCGAAGGCGGCAGGCAGCAGGCAGGCGAGCAGGTGGTCGAACACGAACATGCCGTGCGGGTACAGCGCCTCGCCCTTGGCCGCGCGGTAGGCCTGCTCGGGCTGCGGGAAGGCCGCGGCCAGCACCTCCCCCAGCGCCACGGCAGGGACCATTGCACCGACGTGGCCGACCGGGAACCAAACGTACCAGAGGCCGTTGGTCCCCTGCTTGCCGTACTCGTGCACGCCGGCTGCAGCCTGCGCGGCAACGTGGTCCGCCACCATGCCCTCGGCTGCCCATGCAGCACCCTCGCTGCTGCGGTGCAGACCGCTGTCGCCGCGCAGCCACAGGGCACGGGCGGCCTGCAGCGTCATCGCCGAGTCGGTGCTCTCCAGCGTGCCGTGTGCACAGGTGCCCAGGCACAGGAACACCGCGAGCCAGGGCAGCAGCCAGTTGCGCAACGTGCTCACCTCGGCCCTCCCTGCATGGCGCCTGGGTCGACGCCCAGCACCGGGAACGCCCAGAACCACAGCACGGCCACGAGCAGCACGGCAGCAATCACGTCGAGTGCGAGGCCTGCGCGCACCATCTGCCCCATCGAGACGCGGCCCGAGCTGAACACGATGGCGTTGGGCGGTGTGGCGATCGGCAGCATGAACCCGAAGCTCGCCGCGAGGGTGGCAGGGATCATCAGCAGCCGCGGGTCGAGACCCGATGCCATTGCACCGTCGCGCAGGATCGGCACGAGGAGGGCGGCAAGGGCCACGTTGCTGGCCACCTCGCTGAACAGCGTGGTGGCGACGATGAGCACGAAGAGGAACAGCGCCGGGTGCACCGCACCGATCCACGGCTTCATCAGCTCGCCGAAGGCAGCACTCAACCCGACGGGCTCGAAGGCGGCTGCGAGTGCCATCCCACCACCGAGCATGAGCAGCAGTTCCCACGGCATGCGCGCCATGGACGGCCAGTCCATGAGCCTCCTTCCGCACGGCTCGCCGGACGGGACCAGGAAGGCGAGCACCGCGACGGCGATGGCTACGATGCCATCGGTGATGTGCGCCTCGGGCCGTCCCTCGGGCATCAGGTGGTGTGCCCAGCCGTGCAGCACGTCGCCGTCGCCGAGCGGCACGTCACCGCGGGTGGCCCACAGCAGCACGGCACCGGCGAAGATCCACGCCACGCGGCGCTCGGCGCGACCCATGGGCGGCAGCGTCCGCGCCTCGTCCAGCAGCACCTGCGCCCCGGCCATGGCCCCGCGTGGCAGCGGCAGCAGGAAGCGGGTGAACAGCCACGCCATGACCACGGCAAGGACCACCGAGACCGGTGCGAAGGCAAGCGTCCAGGAGAAGAACGACACCGGCTCGGCGAGGCCCTTCTCCACCAGTTCGGACCAGGCACCGAAGAACACTGCGTTGGGCGGCGTCCCGATCGGCGTGCCGATGCCGCCGATCGACGCGCCATAGGCGATGGCCAGCATCACGCCTGCCCCGAAGTTGCGAGCGGCAGTTGGCGACAGGATGCCGAGTGCCGTGGTGCGCTGGATCAGCACCGTGCCGATGGGCAGCAGCATGAGTGCCACCGACGTGTTGTTGATGAACAACGAGATCAAGGTGGCGGCGAGGAAGAACCCGAGCACGAGGCGGCTCGGGTTCGCCCCGACGAAGCGCAACACCCCGAGTGCGATGCGACGGTGCAGGTTCCAGCGCTCGATGACCAGTGCCAGCACGAAGCCGCCACCGAAGAGCAGGAGGATCGGGTCGCTGTAGCTGGAGGCGACCTCGCGGGCGGTGCGCAGCCCGAGGAAGGGCAGCAACACCATCGGCAGCACGCCTGCCGCACCGAGCGGCATTGCCCCGGTGAGCCAGCACGTTGCGGTGGTGAACGTGACTGCGAGCACGAGCTGGGCGGCGCCAACGTCCTTGCCGGGCGGCAAGGGCATCGAACCGGCAAGCAAGTACCCGACCACGCCGAGCAGCAGCGCTGCCAGCAGCCGCAGCGGCTTCACCTCGTCGCCGGCAACTGCGCCCTCGCGAGACCCGCTCACGCGGTCTCCCCGGTGGCTCCCGGCAATCGCGTCTCCGCGAACACCCACTGCAAGTAGGCCTCGTGGCCGCCCGAGACGGGCAGTTCGAGCACCTCTGGCACCTGGTAGGGGTGGTGTGCGACCAGTGCCGCACGCAACGCCTCCACACGGTCGCGCGCCGTCTTCAGCACCAACAAGGTCTCGGTCGACTCCTCGACCCCACCCTGCCAGCGGTAGCGGGAGCGCACGGGACCCACCGACTGCACACAGGCGGCAAGCCGCAGCTCCAGCACCGCGTCCACGAGTCGTGCGGCACCTGCCTCGGGCACGGTGCACAACACGACCACGACCTCGTGAGACGCCACTACTTGCCCCTCCCGAGGCGCTCGGCAAGCGCGGGGTGCAGTCCTGCGGCAAGGATGCGGGACTGTGCCGTGGCGATGTCGTAGGCCACGCGGTGGAACTCGACCTCGCCGCCGTTCACGACGACGAAGCACGCACGTGGGTCGCCGTCGCGCGGCTGGCCGACGCTGCCCACGTTGACGATGCAGGGGACTCGGTCGATGCGGAACCGCATGCGACCCTCGCACGCAGCCTCGAACTGGTGCGTGGGCCAGTGCACGCCGGGCCAGTGCGTGTGGCCGACGAACGCAGGACGGTCGATGCGCAGGAAGATCTGGCGCATCTTCTCGGGCTCGAGCAAGCCGTCGCTGCGCATCACGTACTCCATCACCGGGTCGCGCGGCGAACCATGGAAGTAGAGGTGGTCAGCATCCATGTGCTCCGGCGACAGCGAGCGCAGGTAGGCCCATGCTGCGCGCCGCTGGGGCGACCACCATGCCGGCTGCAAGCGACTGCGGGAGTGGAGCAGGGCGTCGCGAGCCAGTGGGTTGAAGTCGTCGAGGGAGTGGAAGAGGCCCCAGTCGTGGTTGCCGAGCAGCGACCACTGGCACCGCTGCATCACGAGTCTCGTGACCGCGAGCGGGTCGGCGCCGTAGCCCACGATGTCGCCGAGGCACCGCACGTCGCGGATGCCGAGCTGGTCGATGCGGTGGAAGACGGCTTCCACTGCCTGCAGGTTGGAGTGCAGGTCCGAGACGAGGGCGAAGGCGCTCACTGCGTCGCCTCCCTTGCACCCTGTCCCCGCGACCAGCACACGCGTGTCATGGCACCTTGCTCGCGAGTGCCCTGGCCACGTGCTGCTCGACGGCGTGCACCGCGGCAGGCATGGGGATCTGCAGCGTCGCCCCGGCCGCCTTCTTGTGGCCGCCGCCGCCGAATGCCGCCGCGATCTGCTGGACGTCGACGTCGCCCTTCGCGCGCATCGACAGCTTGACGGAGCCGTCGAACCGCTCCTTGAACAAGGCGACGACCTCCACCTCCTGCAGCGAACGGAGCGGGTCGAGCACCTGGTCGGTGTCGAAGTCGATGCGGCCGGCGCGGTCCATGATCGACTTGTCGAGGCATGCGACCGCGAGCCTGCCGCCGAGCCGCAGTTCCCCGGTGCCCAGGGCATCCGCCAGCAGCTTGGCAGAGTCCGGGTGGTTGCGGCGGTGGATCGCGTCGTACACGAGCGCGGGCTGCACACCGGAGTCGATCATCTCCCCGGCCATGGCCATGACCGAGGCATCGGTGTTGGAGTAGCGGAACCAGCCGGTGTCCGACACGAGGGAGAGGAACACCCCTTCTGCAGCCGCTGCCGAGAGCGGTCGGCCCATCTGCGCGTAGAGCCTGCGCACCAAGGCCCCCGTGGCGGCTGCCGTGGCGTCCACGAGTCCCACCTGCCCGTCCCCGTGCTCGCTGCCCACGTGGTGGTCGATCACCGCAAGGATTGCGCCGGTGGCGGCAAGTCGCTTGCCCAGTTCCCCCACGCGCGAGAGTTGCGAGCAGTCGAGCAGCACCACCACCTCCACCGTGGGGACGGGGCCGCCGTCGCGCGCCGAGTGGAACGGCGTGTGCCGCAGCAGGAAGTCGTAGGAGCGACTGATCGGGTCGGGGTTGAGGATCGTGACCTGCTTCCCCATCGCCACCAGCAGGTGGTACAGCGCGCACTGGGCGCCGACACAGTCGCCGTCCGGGTTCTCGTGTCCGGTCAACAAGAAGCTCTGTCGCGACTGCAGCAGTTCGGCCAGGTTGGTCTGCAAGGGTTCACCCGTTGGGCGCGGAAGGTCCCGCGCGACCTGACCCACGGTAGGAGGTGGCGCCACCGGAGCCAAGACCGCGCAGCCAGGTGAAGGCAGGTGGCTCCGCGCGCGCGAGCACGCGCTCGAGGACGGGCCCCACGCGGTCGGCACCAGCGGGCCAGGCCACGGCGTCCATGCGCCTGCCGCGCACCAGACCGCCGAGGTCAGGGCGCGCGAGGGCTGCGGCCCCGTGCCGTGTTGCCATGGCAAGCAGTTGCTCGGGCCGCAACGACGGCCAGAGCCTGGCCGCCCGGGCCAGTTCGGCCACCATCGAGAGGGTGCCGTGGTTGCTGGCTGCCGAGTCGGTGCCCAGCGCCACCGGGATGCCTCGGCGCAGCCATGCGGCCACCGGCGGCGCGGCACGCCGGAACCACAGGATGGTGCCAGGGCAGACCACGACGGGGCTGCCCGCGCGCGCGATGCGGTCGGCATCGCCCCGCACCAGGTGCTGGCAGTGGACGAGCGTGGTCGCCGGGCCGAGGACACCGAGGCGCTCGAGGTGCTCGACCGCGCCCACGCCCGGAGCATCGAAATCCTCCGGCAACCGTCCGAGGTCGCGCAGCAACTCGGCGAACGGCCCGGTCCCGTGCTGCAGGAACTGCTGTTCCTCCACGGTCTCCGCGACGTGCACTGCCAGGGGCATGCGGGTCGCGCGCGCGGCGCGGAAGAGGTGCGGCGACACCGAGTACGGGGCATGGGGCGAGAGTCCTGGCGCGCAGGCACCCGTGCCGGAGGGTGCAACCTGCGCCACGAGTGCGCGTGCCGCGGGGCGGCCGAGGTGGAAGCCGGTGACCTCGCGGTAACAGCGACCTGCGAGCCCGGAGTCGCGCAACGGGGCGAGGCTGGCACCGGAAGCGTCGATCTCCCCCACGGCCGTGGTGCCCGACGCAAGCAACGCTGCGAGCTGGGCACGCGCCGTCTGCCCCCACTCCGCAGGGTCCTGTGCACGCCGCTCCTCCATGAGTTGGCGGACCCACGGCACGAAGCGCGAGCGCCGGTGCTGCAGCGGCGCAAGTTGCAGGTGCACGTGCGCGTTGACCAACCCGGGCGCCACGAACAGGTCGAGGGCCGGACCGCGCGCCGGTCCGACCGCGCGCAGGATGCCCTGCGCGTCCCACGTCAACTCGCCCGGGGCAAGCACCTCCCCGGTCGCGAGCCACACGAGCCGTGCACGGAGCGTGGTGACCATGCAGGCGGGCCGGGGGACGCCACCGGGCCCCGCGCAGTCTTGCGCGGGGCCGCGTGCATCAGCCGCGGACGGTGACCACGAGGTTGCGGACGATGCAGTTGGGGAAGTCGCGGCGGTTGAACACCAGCTGGAAGCGGAAGCCCGTCGCGTTGTCGGTGTTGAGGCTGCCACCGGCGGCATTGGTCGAGTCGCGCCAGGGGCCGACCGTGCCGGCCACGGGCTGGCCCGTGGTGGAGCTCACACTCGCGCCCTGGAACTTGATGGTCACGGGGCCGTTCGGGTCCGTGGCCAGACCCACCGAGCCCGGGACCGTGGGATCGTCGCTGTAGACCGAGTCGACGGTGCCGTCGCCATTGAAGTCGACCTCGAGCACGTAGCGCTTCCACTCCGGCGGGAACAGCTTGCCCGTGGGGCGCCACAGCGACGCGCAGCCGACGAGGTCGTCGCGGTCGTTGAGCGGGCCCTGGTTGCGGGCAGGGTCGATCGCCGGAGTCAGGGTCGGGGCGCTCAGCGTGGTCGTGCCGACGGCCTCGATGCGGTAGATGCCGGGCGCGCCAGGACCACCGAAGCAGTTGGCGTTGAGGTTGACCGGCTGGATGTTGCCGGTGCGGGAACCGTTGCCACCACTCGTGTCGAGCGTGCCCTCGAGGGTCACGTCGTTGCCCGACTGCACCAGGATGCTGCCGCCCGAACCACCGCCGCCGGGCGAGGGGACGCCAGCCGTGACGCGGTCACTGAAGATCGCGCCAGCGCCACCCTTGGCCTCGACGACGCCCAGACGGCGCAGCAGCACGTTGTTGCCGGCGCGGAAGGCGATGGAACCACCGCCGCCCGAGCCACCAGCACCCGCCTTCCACACGTCCGCGGCGTTGCCGGAGACGGCGAGGAAGCAGTGGCTGCCGCCACCGCCGCCACCCGAGCCACCGACGAGGAAGTGGTTGAGCGAGGAGACGCCGGTGGGCACCGGGAAGTTGTCGAAGGCTCCAGCCAGTCCACCGGCTGCGCCGGCCACGATGCCTGCTGCCGGCGTGACCGAGCCTGCGGTGCCCGCGGTCCAGTTGCCGCCGCCGCCGCCGCCCGGGGCAATCTGGCCCGAGAAGGCGGAGAGGATCGTGTACTGCACGGACGCGTTGAGGCCCGTGGTGGGGAACATGGGCGAGCCGAGGCCACCCGTGCCCGCGGCGCGAGCGGCGTAGGCGTGGCCAGCGGGCAGACGCACCGTCTCACCGAGCTGGCCGTCTGTCTGGATCACTCCACCGGTGATGATCGGACCGGTGCCAAGGCAGCGGTTTGCACCGCGGCCACCGCGGGAGCCGCCGGGACCGCCCGTGCCACCGGGCTGCCCCTGCACCGGCGTCGTTGCCAGTGCGTCGCGGAACACGTAGGACGAGCTCATGGTGGCACCGTTGAGCTCGATGCGGCCCGCGATGTCCACCCGACCGCGCACGAAGATCTGCGGCGGGTTGGTGCCCTGGAAGCGCAGCGTGAAGCCCTCGGCCAGGACGAAGTCGGTGAAGTAGAGCCGGCCGTCCGTCACCGTGATCGGCAGACCGCTGATGGTGCGGGTGCCCGGGATGGTGATGTTGTCGGTGTTCCAGGTGTAGACCTGGTTGCCGAGGCTGGTGCCCACCGTGATGTCGAAGGAACCGTGGCGGCCGTCGCCGCCGATGGCACCAGGACGGGCGCCGTTGCTCCACGGGCCGGAGGAGATCTGCGGATCCTGCCGTGCGGGGCTGGCAAACGTCTCCACGAGGTCCTGGTCGGCGATGCTGCCGGCCTCGGTGTTGAAGAACATCAGCTGGCCCGGCGAACTGACACCGGCGAGGTCGCGCACCTCGGGAGTGACCTCGATGCGCACCGTGGCACCACCGGGCAGCGCCGTGCTGGGACGCAGGGTGACCACGGACACGTTGGTCCCGCCCACGCGCTCGACACTCAGGGTCAGCGACCCTTCCAGCTGGATCGGGTTGTTGGTGCCGCGCGAGAGCTGGTAGCGGATCGGGGCCGTGATCGCCGAAGCGCCGAACGGCGTCGGGTCGATCAGCTCGTTGAACCGCAGCACCACGGACGTGTCCGTGGGCGCATTGACCAGGTCCGTGGGCGACACCAGCGTGGCCGTCGGCGGCAGCTGGTTCTCGTCGATGACGCCGAGGGTCGCGCGCACCGTGCAGTTGAGTGGCGAGCTGAGTGCGTCGCCCGAGGCCGAGCGGATGCCCTCGTTGGAGGAGCCGCTGGCCAGGTTGATGATGTAGCTCTCCCCGCGCTGGAAGCCGAACGAGGTGGTGCCGCCCACCACGCGGATCGTGGGGATGAACGTGACCACGTTGTCCTCGACCAGGAAGTCACCGTTGGGCCGCTGGCCCGAGGCGGTGCGGATCGAGAACGTCGAGACGGTCACCGAGCTCGGTTCCACGGCCTCGTTGAAGACGAACCGCAGTTGCTGGTTCTCCGCGATCTCGGTCAGGGAGCAGCCGCTCAGGCTGCAACCGAGGTCACAGTACGTCAGGCAGAAGCCGCCGGTCTGGCAGTCGCCGTTGCCGTCCGACGAGCCTCCGCCGGAGCAAGCCGTCGCGACGAGTGCCAACACGGGGAGCAGGGGGAACAGTGGGTTGCGCATGGGAGAGAGGGGGTGCAACGTTGGGTTCGCAGGATGGGCTGCTGGCCGGGGTTCAGACCTGGTAGACGACCGTGACGCGCTCGATCACGACGCTCACGCCGAGGGTGCGGTTGAAGAGGATCTGGAAGCGGAAGCCGTTCTCCGAGTCGTCGGCCAGGCTCGTGGCGCCGCCGAACCCGCCCACCTGCTCGCGCCAGGGGCGCGTGGTGCCGGGCACGATCGTGCCGGTGACGAGGTCGATGCGCGCCGCCTGGAAGTAGGCCTCGATCGGTGCCGTCGCTGCGCGGGCAGGCACACCCACCGCCGGGTCGTCGCTGAAGATCGTCGTCACGCCGTTGACGCGTGCCTCGATCTCGTAGCGCACGTACTCGGGGCCGAACGGCTGGCCCGTGGAGTAGAACTCGCTCTGGAAGCCGACCCGCGGGTCCTCGTCCGTGAGCAAAGCGACCGTGTCGGCCGTGGGCGCAGGCTGTGCGTTGGGCAGCAGCAGGGTCGTGGGGTTGGTCGGCACCTCGAGCCGGATGAAGCCGGGGCGCCCGTCGCCACCGTTGATCTCACAGGAACCACCGCCCTGGGCAGGCGTGACCGACGTCGACCGGTCGAGGCGACCGCGGGTGCCGCCGCGCACGTCGACGAGGCCAGGCAGTTCGACGAACCCACCGCTCTGCAGCAGGATCGAGCCACCGGAGCCGCCGCCGCCGGGCGGGCCGAGGGACACGGTGACGCCGGTGCCGGTCGTCTGGCCGCAGGAGCCACCGGAGGCCAGCAACTGGGCCGTGGTCGCGAGCCGCAGCGTGGCGCCGGCGCGCAGTGCCATGGCACCACCACCACCACCACCACCGCAACCAGGTGCCCAGGTGCGCTGGAAGGTGTTGGAGAACAGGGGGCTGCTGGCTGCGCCACCGCCGCCGGCACCGCCGACGAGGAAGTGCAGGATGCTGGTGGAGCCCGAGGGCTTGGGCAGCAGCGGGAAGGCCACGCCGCCGGCAACCGACGGCCCCATCAGGGCGCGCTCGGGCAGCTGGTAGGCGGCACCCACGGCAGGGGGCACGGCAAACGGGACATCCACCGTGACCTGCGTGGCCGTGTTGGCGACCACGATGCGGCTCTGCTCCGACGGCGTGCCCGGGCCGATGCGCAACCGCATCCCGACCCACTGGTCCGCCGCCCAGGTTTTGGTCGGGTCGCTGATCGTGGTCGTGGTGGAAGCGGCAACGCTGCCGATGCCCTCGGCTGCACTGCGCGAGTTGGACACCACGCGGCTGTCACCGCCGGCACCCATGTAGCCGCCGCCGCCACCGCCGGCTGCCGACATCACGGTGTACGGGATCGCGCCCGTCGTGTTGTAGACCACTGAGGTGTTGAGGCCGTCGGCCGGGAAGATCGTCGAGGCGCGGCCACCGGTGTTCGTCACACTCGATGCGTAGGCGTGGCCCGTGCGCACCCGCACGTCGCCACCGATCACGCCGTTGAAGAGGGAGTTGGCACCCAGCCCATTGGCGCGGTTGCCGCCGCGGCCGCCGGCACCGCCGAACACGCCTGCGTTGCCGCCCGGCTGGCCGTTGAGCTCGGTTGCGACCGGCTGGTAGTAGGTCAGGTCCTGACCATCCACATCGATGATGCCCAACACCTCCAGCTTGCCGCGCACGTGGAACACCGGCGGGTTGGACCCGGTGAACACGAGGCGCACGTTGGACGGAACCACCATCTCCGTGAAGAAGAACCGACCGTCCGTGACGGCGATCGGGTTGCCGCTCAGGGTGTTGTCGCTGGGGATGATGGTGAGGTCGGTGTTGATCAGGAACGTGTCCCTGCCGCCCACCACGCCCTGGAACACGCCGAGGCTCGGGGTGAACGGACCGTGGATGCCGTCGCCAC
This sequence comes from Planctomycetota bacterium, assembly GCA_041178545.1. Lineage (GTDB taxonomy): Bacteria > Planctomycetota > UBA1135 > UBA1135 > UBA2386 > JBEATZ01. The sequence continues at coordinate 14,964 of JBEGVB010000054.1, read as the reverse complement.
CGATCACGCCGAAGGAGCCGATGCCGCCCGACCACGAGCCCGAGGACGCGTCGGCGTCCAGCTGGTCATCGGTGTCGAAGGTCTCGGTGGTCGTCAGGGTCGTGCGCGCGGCCTCCACCGTGAGGAACTGGAAGGTCTGCGGGTTGGCGGCCTTGCCGGACAGGTCCTTGACCCGGTCGGTCACCGTCACCTGCACACAGACGTTGGCGGGCAGGGGGCTGGGCGACTGGTAGGTGAGCACCGAGACGTTGCGCGCGGCGTCCAGGTCGATGCGCGGCGTACCAGCCAGGGGCACGGCGGGGGACAACTGGTTGCACTCGCGCACGCCGGGTGACACCTCGCGGGTACGGCGCACCTGGAAGACCACCGGGCCGTTGGCTGCCGTGGTGTTGAGGAACGGGGTCAGGTCCAGCAGTTCGTTGAACTCCAGCTGGATGATGGCGTCCTGCGGCACACCGATGGCCGTCGTCGGCGACACCAGGGTGGCGCGCGGCGGGGCGTTGTTGAGGTCGATGATCCCGCGCGTCACGTTGAGCGTGCAGGAGATCGTGCCTCCGAGCGGATCGTTGGAGGTGGAGCGGACCGCGTTGAGTTCGCCCTCGCCGCCGGGCAGGGTCATGGTGTAGCTCTCGCCGGGGCGGAAGCCGAAGAACGTCTGCCCACCCACCACCAGCACCTGCGGCACGAACTCGACCACCGAGCCGCGCACGAGGAACTCACCCACCGGCGTCTCGCCGCTGGACGTGCGCAGGCGAATGGAGTGCGTGTTGACGCTCGTCGGGTCGACATCGCGCGAGAAGACCAGCACGAGGTTCTCGTTCTGTGCGATCTCCGAGATCTGGCAGCGGTTGCCGCTGCACCCGAGGCTGCAGCTGACCACGCTCATCGTGTTCAGGGTGTTGCCGCCACCGCCATCGGAATCATCACCGCCGGAACAGCCTGTAAAGCCAGCCAAAGCAACGACTAGCGCGAGCGCAGCAGGGGGGTGCAAACGCATGGAGACTCCAGCAACCAGAACCATGAGCGGAGAGGAACCTGGGGTAGGGCAGGTCCGGGGAGAGGGGAGAGGCGGGGATGCTAGCAAATCCGTCCTCCGTCTCGCCACCCGGCAACTGCCGAAACCGTCGGGTGCACCGAGGGTCGGGCACCCGCTCCGCGGATCAAGTTCCATGCCGGGAGTGCGCCGTCCCGCTGCAGCCCGGAACCGCACGGCCAAGCCCCCGGTTCCGTGCGGTTTGCCACAGCCTGCGTTCGGGAGCGAACATCCGGTGACCCTCCCAAGGGGGCTCGCTAGCCTTCCGCCATGACCGCCCCCTCACCCTCCCCCGCCCGCACCCCTGGACTGACCGTTGCCCTGCTGGGCCTGCTGGCTGCAGGCGGCGCGGCGGGGTGGCAGGCGCTCGAACTTCGTGGCCTCCAGAGCAAAGTCGAAGCCCTGGCCACCGAGCAAGGGGCCCTCGCCGCCGAGGTCACCCGGTTCCGCATCGAACAGCGGGCGGACAGCAAGGGACCGCAGGCCCTGCTGGAGAAGCTGCGGGTGTACGCCCCCCTCCTGACCAACAGCAGGATCCCGGAGCCCGACTATCAGGCGGCGCGGCTGGAGATGGACGCCATCCTGAAGGCGATGGCAGGTGTCGGCAAGGACATGTGGGCACCCCTGGTGGAGCGGTACCGGCAGTTGGACCCCACCAAGGACTACGACGAGAAGAACCGTCTCCTGGAAGCGGCCTTGGTCGTCGACCCCGAGCAGGCCAAGGCCCTGCTCCTCAAGACGCTCCAGGGCTACCACCGGGACACGCCCGTCTCCCCCCGCCTGCGCTGGCTCGCCGCCGACCTGTTGCTCAAGGCCGACAAGCCGCTGGCCGGCCGCACCCTGCGCGAGATCCTCGGCTACGAGTCCAGCCGCGGCATCCAGCCAGACCGCGCCATCGCCTACCAGATCCCCATCCCGGACACGACGGCGATGAGTACGGGCTTCCACAACTTCATCGAGCGCTACGTCTCCAGCGGCGACCCGGAGACGGAGACGACCCTGCTCATGGTCATCGGCCGTAGCGAGCACGACCTCCCCACCGTCCAGGAGTGCGTCAAGGCACTGGGGGCCCTGAAGAGTGCCAAGGCCACCAAGGCCATCGAGCAGCTGTACCGCAAGCCGCCGGTGATCCAGGACAACCCGATCTTCCTCTGCCACTGCCTCGACGCCCTCGTCAGCATCCGCGGCAAGGAGGCCTGCTCCTTCCTGCAGGAGGCCCTCGCCGCCGGCGGGAACGAGATCGTCGTCAACAAGATCCGGTTCCTGATGCAGGAAGTCGGTTGCTAGGGATGAGGCTCTTCGACACCCACTGCCACCTCGGTCTCGACGGTGCCGACCCGGTGGCAGAGCACGCGCGCGCCGTGGCCGCGGGCGTGCACGGCATGCTGGTGGTCGGCATCGATGCCGCAACGTCGGCACGGGCACGGGAGCTGGGAGCGCTGCCACACGTGCGTTGGAGCGCGGGCCTGCACCCCAACGACGCCACCGGGCTCGATGCGGAGTGGCCGGCGATCGAGGCCCTGGCGCGCAGCCCCGGCTGTGCGGCGATCGGCGAGACGGGCATGGACTGCTACCGCGACCGGTGCCCGCTGGAGCAGCAGCTGCGCTCGCTGCATCAGCACCTTGCGCTCGCGCACGAGCTGCAGCTGCCTGTGATCCTGCACTGCCGAGACGCGTGGCCGCACCTCCACACCGCCCTGCGCGGCTGGGTTGCTGCCCACGGGACGCCGCTGCGCGGGGTCATGCACTGCTTCTCCGGCGGCCCGCAGGAGGCAGACGAGGCCGTGGCACTCGGGCTGCACCTTTCCTTCGCCGGTCCGGTGACCTACCCGAAGAACGCGCTGCTGCGCGAAGCCGCCGCTCGGGCCCCCGCAGACCGGCTGCTGGTGGAGACGGACAGTCCATTCCTGCCGCCGCAGGCGTTCCGCGGCAAGCGCAACGAGCCCGCGCTGGTGTGCCACGCCCTCACGGCCGTGGCGGCTGCGCGCGGCATGCCGGTGGCGGACGCGGCCGAGCTGACCTTCAACAACGCGACGGCGCTCTTCGGCACGCCCCAGCGCTGAGGCGCTGCCACGGCACGCCCGCAGGAAATGCACGAAGCCCTGCGGCGCAGTGCGCCCCAGGGCTTCGAGCGTCACGCACTCCGCGCCGAGGCGCGGAGGCGGGGCTGGTCAGTTGACGACGACCCAGGTGTTGCCGTCCTCGCCGAGCTTGTTGGCGGCGATGGGCGTGTCCATGCGGCCAACGGGCGAGGGTGCGGTGGCAGCGGCGTCGAAGGCTGCGTTCCAGGCCGGCAGCGTGGTCGCGCCGTTGTACTGCAGCACCGCGGCCGTGGTGCCGAGGACGTCACCACCCTGGTTGATGAAGAAGGTGCGCTTGCCGCTGTTGCCGTAGGCGCTCGGCCAGGCGTAGCAGCACCACATGACCTCGGAGGCCGTCGGGTCGACACCGGTGATGCCGCCGCCGGTGCCCGCGGTGCTCTGCGCGATCTCGTTCACACCCGTCGCGGTGGCGTCGGGCAGGTACATCGAGAACACGTAGCCCGAACGGACCACGGTCTGCAGGGTGCCGGTGGTGATGATATTGCCGAAGGCGGTCGACAGGACCGGCGGCGTGATGCGGATGGTGGCCGAGCTGGTCGTCGGGACGCGCACGTCGGCGACGCCCGCGAGCTCCGCGAAGCAGCCGTACTCACCGGCGCCGTTGGCGTTCTCGTCGATCACGCCGGAAGCCTGGCACTGGGCCTGGGCCGAAGAGATGTTCTTCAGCGTGGCGATGGCGGACGACTCGTTCGCGTTGAGGCGTGCGCTCAGGAGGTTGGGGATCGCGATGGACGCGATGATGGCGATGATCGCAACGACGATCATCAGTTCGATGAGGGTGAAACCCTGTTCGCGCTTGGACATGTTCGTTCTCTCGTTTCCTTGTTCAGTTCGTTCCCGGCCAGCCACCATGACTGACCAATCCGTTCTCTTGTTCTTCTCGCTGACCGGTTCAGCGGCCGGGTGAGGCCACCGTTCCCTGCACGGCCTGGAATCGCCCGTCGGCCTCCACCAGCCTCCATGCGCTTGCGTCCTTGGTCAGACGCTTGCGAACTTCGACAGGTGCAGCAGCCGCCGCACGCTCCAGGAGCACAAGTGACTCATCGACATCCCCGGCACGGACCTTGAGCCGCGACAGGAAATAGTGCGCCAGTGGCTCGGACTCGGCGGCCAGGGCATAGGCAGCCTCGGCGTCGACCAGCAGCCCAAGGCCTTCGAGCTGCTCGCCCGCATCCACCCGTGCCATGGGGACCACGCCGTCGCGGGTGCCGAGGTCGCGCAGCAGCTCGACGGCATGGGTGCGGTCCCCGCTGCGCGCCAGCAGCCTGGCGCGGAGCAGCAGCGCCTCGGTCTGGTACTTGTCCTGGATGTCTGCGAGGGCCTCGTCGAGCACCGCGAGCCCGCGGGCCGACTCGCCGCCCTGGTCGAGGCAGCGCACCTGGTTGAACACCAGCGAGTCGTGCACCTCCTCGTCGACCCCCTCCAGTTCGAGGGCCTCGCCGTAGAGGCGGGCAGCATCCAGGTGCATGCCGTCCACCATGGCGAGGAACGCCTGCATCTCGCGCGTGGCGAGCAGGTCCGGGTGCTGGCTGGCGGCCCTTGCGACCTGCTCGCGCGCGGTGGCGACGAGCTTGCGCCTTGCATCGAGCTCGTTGCCGTCCTTGTCGACGGCAGGCATGGCATGGGCGATGCCGAGCTGCATGCGGGCTGCACTCAGGTCGGTCAGGTAGTCGGGCTTGGGCTCGTGGACGAACCCGAGGTAGCAGAGCGCGGCGGCGCAGAGCGTCGCCGTGGAGTAGAGGAGGATGCGGGAGGGGCTCATGGGGAGTGTCGTTGGGGGGAGAGGCCGGCCGGGGAGGGCCGGCAGGCGGGCTCAGCCGCCTGCGAGCTTGGACTGCAGCTTGAAGATCGGCAGGAACACCGCGAGCACGATGCCGCCCACGATGATGCCCATCACGCTGATCATGATCGGCTCGATGAGCGAGGTGAGGCCCTTCACCTCGGCCTCGACCTGCTGGTCGTAGAACTCACCGATCTTCTCGAGGAGCGCGTCGAGCGAGCCCGAGCGCTCGCCGATGCCGATCATCTTGGTGACCATCGGCGGGAACACCGTGCTCTCGCTGAAGGGGACGACCAGGCTCTCGCCGTTCTTGACCGCCTCGCGGGCCTTGTCGACGGTCTCGCTGATCACCTGGTTGCCTGCGGTGGCGGACACGATCTCCATCGTGCCGAGGATGGGCACGCCGCTGCGCACGAGGGTCGCGAAGGTGCGCGAGAAGCGCGACAGGCAGACCTTCTTGAACAGCGGTCCGAAGACGGGCATGCGCAGCATGACCACGTCCTTGGCGTAGGAACCCTTCTTGGTGGCCACGGCGAACTTGAGGCCGATGGCGAGCGCCACTGCGCCGACCATCATCATGTACCACGAGCTCTGCATGTAGAGCGCGGCTTCCATGATGACGACGGTCAGGCCGGGCAGCTCGACCTCGAGGCTCTCGAACACGGGCTTGAAGCTCGGGACGATGCCCACCATGAGGAACAAGGCGATGCCCATGACGAGGACCAAGGACACGACCGGGTAGGTCATGGCGGACTTGATCTCCTGCTTCAGGTGGGCGCTGGCCTCGAGGTAGTCGGCGAGGCGGGTGAGGATCACGTCGAGCTGGCCGGAGATCTCACCGGCCCGGATCATGCTCACGTAGATGTGGCTGAAGACCTTCTTGTGCTGCTCGAGGGCCTTGGAGAGGTCCGAGCCCGAGCGGATGTCCTCCACCACCCGGTTGAGGCAGAAGTGGAACCCGGGCGACTCGGCCTGCTCGGTGAGGATCTCGAGCGCCTCCAGCATGGGGATGCCTGCCCCCAGCATGGTGGAGAGCTGACGCGTGAAGACCTCCAGTTCGCCCTTCTTGACCGAGGACTTCCTGGCCACCGCCCGCCCCTTGGGCGCACGGCTGAACAGCGAGCCCTTCGACTGGCTGACCTCCACGACGGTGAGGTTCCTGCGCCGCAGGTCCGCGACGAGTTCGCCCTGGGATGAGGCCTTCATCGTGCCCTTGACCGTGCGGCCCGACGTGTCCCTTGCCTCGTACTTGAAGGTGAGTGCCATGATTCAGGTTCCTCGCGACCGACTCAGTCGGCCATGGTGACGGATTCGACTTCTTCCAGGCTGGTCCTGCCGCGCATCACGTTGAGCACGCCACAGCGGCGCAGCGTCAACATGCCCTCGGAGAGTGCCTGCTTCTTGATGTCCGTGGCGGACTTGCGCTCCACCACGAGCCGCTTGACGGGCTCGCTCATGCGCATCGTCTCCAGCAGCGCGAAGCGGCCCTTGTAGCCGCCGTTGCAGCGGCTGCAGCCGACCGCGGTGTACAGCTCCATGGGCTGCGCGAAGTCAACCTCGAGGAACCCGGCACGCAGCAGCGTCTCCTTCGGGTACTCGGCGGGCTTCTTGCAGTTGGGGCAGAGCTTGCGTGCGAGACGCTGGGCACAGATCAGGATGGCAGAACTGCCGACCATGAACGGGTCCATGCCCATGTCCACCATGCGCGCAATCGTCGACGCGGCATCGTTGGTGTGCAGGGTGCTGAGCACGAGGTGACCGGTGAGGGCGGCCTTCACCGCGATCTCGAGGGTCTCCTGGTCGCGGATCTCGCCGATGAGGACCACGTCCGGGTCCTGGCGCAGGATCGAGCGCAGCGCGCCTGCGAAGGTCAGTCCGCGCTTGGCGTTCACGGGCACCTGGTTGATGCCCTCCATCGTGTACTCGACGGGGTCCTCGACCGTGACCAGGTTGATGTCGGGACTCGCGATCTGCTTGACCGCGGAGTACAGCGTCGTGGACTTGCCCGAGCCCGTTGGACCGGTCACGAGGATCATCCCGTACGGCTGGGCGATCGCCCAGGTGTAGTCCTCATAGCTGCGCGGCTCGAAGCCGAGCTGCTGCATGTCGAGCATGATGCTCGACGAATCGAGGATGCGGAAAACGGTCTTCTCGCCCCACACCACCGGCAGGACGCTGATACGGAAGTCGACAGCCTTGTTCCCGATCTTCATCTGGAACTTGCCGTCCTGTGGGCGCTGCTTCTCGGCGATGTCGAGCTTCGCCATGATCTTGATGCGCGAGGTGATGTTGTTCTGCATGCGCTTGGGCAGCGTCATGGCCTCGAACATCAGGCCGTCCTTGCGGTACCGGATCACGACCTTCTTCTCGAAGGGCTCGATGTGGATGTCGCTCGCGCCCTGGTTGCACGCGTCGAGGATGAACTTGTTGACCAGCTTGACGACGGGCGAGGCCTCGTCGTTGATCAGGTCCAGGTCTGCCGACTCCTCGTCGACGTCCATCTCCTTGAGCTCGACCGAGCCCTCGTCGAAGTCCTCGAGGATCTGGCCCATCTCCTCGGTCTCGCCGCGGTAGGCGCGGAGCTGGACGCGCTCGATCTCCTCCGCGGTGCTCACGACCGGCCTGAGCTGACAACCCGTGATGATGCGGATGTCGTCGAGCTTGAGGACGTCGAACGGGTTGGAGACCGCGACGGTGATGATGTTGCCGATCCGGTCGACGGGGAAGATGCCGTAGTCGCGGGCGACCTGCTCGGGGACCGACCCCAGCACGTCCTTGTTCACGTCGATGCGGGAGAGGTCGATGGGCGCCACATTCGCCGCCTTGGCGATGAGCGCGAGCACCTCCTTCTCCCCCGTGACCCCCTTCTTGACGAGGATCTCGGTGAAGGGGCGCTTGGCGGCAACGGCCTCCGCAATGAGCTTGTCACCAAGCTCTGCGTCGAGCTTGCCGGACTTCTCCAGCAGGCCCTTCAGCTTCTTGGCGAACTGGGTGGTCATCGGGCGCCGGGCCTGCGGGTTGCGTAGAGGGCCTGGTTGGGATTCGTGCCCATGCCGGTCATGCCGCCCATCGGCGATGAGGCGGCGTTGCCGGTGGCAGGTGCCGCACCCGCGCCGCGCTCGAGGAGCCGCTTGAAGTCGGACTCGTCGTGGCAGTGGGAGATCGCGTCCTCGTAGCTGATCTGGCCTGCACGGTAGAGCTCGAAGAGCGACTGGTTCATGGTGCGCATGCCCATGGCGCCACTCGTCTGGAGGATCGACATGATCTGGTGCGCCTTGTTGTCGCGGATGAGCGCACGGATCGCGGGGTTGACCAGCATGATCTCCGCGGCGAGCACACGTCCCTTGCCATGGCTCCTCGGGATCAGCTGCTGGCAGACGACGGCCTGCAGGGTGAACGAGAGCATGGTGCGGATCTGCTGCTGCTGGTGCGCAGGGAACACGTCGACGATGCGGTTGATGGTCTGCACCACGTCGGACGTGTGCAGGGTCGCGAACGTCAGGTGGCCGGTCTCGGCAAGGGTCAGTGCCGCCTCGATCGTCTCGAGGTCGCGCATCTCACCCACCAGCACCACGTCGGGGTCTTGGCGAAGCACCGACCGCATCGCCTTCTCGAAGGCATGGGTGTCGGCCCCCACCTCGCGCTGGTTGACGAGGCTCTGCTTGTTGCGGTGGAGGAACTCGATCGGGTCCTCGATCGTCACGATGTGACCCTGGTTGCTCTCGTTGATGTGGTTCACCATCGAGGCCAAGGTGGTCGACTTGCCGGAGCCCGTGGTGCCCGTGCAGAGCACGAGGCCGCGAGGCAGGTTGCAGATGCCCTCGCAGACCTTGATGGGCAGGCCCACGGTCTCGAAGTCGAAGACCTCGAACGGGATCACGCGCAGCACGGCTGCGACTGTGCCGCGCTGCAGGAAGGCGTTGGTACGGAAGCGGCCGAGGTTGGTGACGCCGAAGGAGAAGTCGAGCTCGTAGTTCTTCTCGAACTTGGCGATCTGGTCGCCGCTCAGCACCGAGTAGACCATCTTCTTGACCTGCTCCGGCTGCAGCACCGGGTGGTCCGTGTCCACGAGCTTGCCGTCGATGCGGATCTTGGGCGGCGAGCCAACGGACAGGTGCAGGTCAGAACCACCGCGCTGAACCATCAGGTTCAGCATTTCTTCCATCGATACCATCGTGCGTTCCTCGGGCCGGGGCAGGCGTGCCTCGACGTCCCGGTGGTATCGGCAGGAATCCGTCCGCAGGTTGAGCCGGAGTCAGGGGGCTGCCCTCGGGCACCCGCCCCCTGGACTCGCCCCCCATCGACACGAAACCGCCGGAGCCCGCCCCATGGCGGGATCCGGCGGTGGCGGATGGCCTCCGGCTCGCGGGCCGGCCTGCAGCGATGGGCCCGTAGGCCCAGTCAGCCTGCCGACCGGCGCACGAACTCGCTCAGAGCTGCTCGCCCACCACGATCTCGACGCGGCGGTTCTTGGCCTTCGAGCCGGCGTTCTTCGGGTCGTACTGGCCGTAGCCGACGACCGCGATGCGGCGCTCGGTGACGTTGCAGCTGTCGATCAGGTACCGGGCGACAGCATCCGCACGCTCCACCGAGAGGTGGCGGTTGTTGCGGAACTTGTCCTTGGTCCTGCTGATCGGGTCGGTGTCGGTGTGACCCTCGACGTAGATACGACGGTCGGGGTAGTCGCGGGCAAGGACGTCCGCGACCTTCTTCAGCAGGCTGTGCGCCGAGCCCTTGAGGGCCGTGCTGCCCGAGTCGAACGTGACCGAGTCGTCGATGCCGATCGACAGACGGTTGCGCACGTAGCGGACGTCGGCGCCCTCGAGCTCGGCAGCGAGCTTGTTGGCGTTGGCGTCGACGGGCTGCGGCTTGCTGCGCATGGTGTCCATCTCGCCCGAGAGCGAGGCGTTCTGGCGCTTCAAGTCGTCGTTCTCGGAGTTGAGCTGGGCCAAGCGGCCGTTCAACTCGCGGATCTGCGCATCGCGGTCGCGAAGCAGGTCCTGGTAGCGGGACGTGCAGCTGCCGAGGAACGGCAGGACTGCGAGAAGGGCGAGAATCAGAGTAGAGCGGAACTGCATGGTGCCTCCCACAAGCGGGTCATCCGTTGGCCCGTCCCTTGCGGACGAGCAAGATCAGTGCAATCAGGGAAAGGAATGCCGTGAGCCCGAGCAGGAGCGGGGAGTCGGCAGACTGCCGCTGCCATTCCGGCCAGGTCACGAACAGGAACTCGAACACGTCCTCGCCCCAGAACAGCGAACACACTGCTCCGACCGCGAGGAACGGACCGAATGGGATCATGGAGTCCGCGGTGAACAACCTGCGGACCGTGCCGACCAGCGCGCCAGCCACGCAGGCGAGCATCAGGCTGGAGAGCGCGCCCTGCCAGCCGAGGAACGCGCCGATCATGGCGAGGAACTTCACGTCGCCGAAGCCCATCGCCTCCTTGCGGAAGATGCGGCTCGCCGCGACGCGGATCGCCTGCATCACACCAAATCCCGCGAGCAGACCGACCGCGCTCGCGGCCAGCGAGGCCGTGCGACCCGATGCGAGCGAGGGCTCGTTGAGGAGCCATGCAAGCGCAGTCGACTCCCCAGCCAGGCCCGGCACCACGAGGCTGCCCAGCAGGCCGAGTGCCATCCCTGGCTTGGTCAACACGTCGAGCAGCAGGCGATGGTCCAGGTCGATGAACGAGGCTGCCACCAGCAGCGACAGGAACGTCGCCTGGAACACGAACGCGAGCAAACCCTGCGGATCGGCTCCCGCATCCGTCGTGAGTGGTGCGTGCGGGTGCAGCCAGGCGAGCACCAGGAACAGCAGTGCCGTCAACAACTCGACGGCCGGGTACCGCGCCGCAATGCGGGCGCCGCAGCACGCAGCACGACCGCGGAGCAGCAACCAGCCGAGCATCGGCAGGTTCCAGTGCCATGCGATCTGCGCGCCACAAGCAGGGCACCGCGAGCGTCCTCCGAGCGAGCGAAGGCGTGGGTCCTCCTGAGGCAGGCGCCAGATCACGACGTTGAGAAAGGAGCCGACGCAGGCACCCAACGTGCCCGCCGACACCATGACCCACGTGTGCAACATCGCCCATTCGCCTCGTCGACTCACGCCAACGATGGAGTTGTCCGCGTCGATGGGCGCAGCCCTGCGCTGCGCCGTCACGTCCTGACCGACGTGACCTGACCGCCACCGACCCGCGCGAGCTTACGGCGCAGTCATACGGAGTCCAGCGACTCCCGCCTCAATCCTGCACGAGCCGCAGACCGTGCAGCAGCGGCAGCACCTCGTTCCCTTGCACGCTGCAGTGGACGCAGATGCGCAGGAAGCTGCCGGGGAGGAACTGAACGCGGGAACCCACCTGGACAGGGAGCGGTGCCGAGGCCCGGTCTGGCCTCGGGTCGGGGCGCTCGGGACGGAACGGGTCCGCAGGGATCGACTGCACCGACAGGCGGTAGCCAGGATCCGCCGACAGCCAGTCGAGGCGGGCGGCGCTGCACTCTGCAGGCACCGCAAACCACTCCGTCGCGGCCTCGACCTCCAGCACTGCGCCCGAGGGCAGGCCGGGTGTCATGCGCAACAGCACGGGGATGGCGCGTTCTGCCGCCCCGGTCAGGCCGCGTGACCCCGGCTCCACGGCCAGCACGGTCTCGGGCGGGACGGTGCCTGCCAACTCAAGGGGCCCGGCCGATGCCAACGCCAGCAGGGTGCCCTTCTGCGCGCCCTCTGCCGCACGCAGGGTGCCTCCCACCCGGATGCCGCTGCCTGCGGCAACCAGCACCGGGACCGCCTCTGCCAGCGCACCAAAGCTCGTGAGTTCCCCCGCACGCAACCGCATCGGGCTTGCAGCACCCGCCACGACCATGGTGCCCTCGATGCGCGCCCAGCCGCACGCGAGCAGCCGCACCGGGCGTTTGCTTGCCACCACCTCGACCGTGATGCCCGGGGCAACCTCGATGGTCCGGAACGGGAGTGTGCCGTCACGGTCCTGCACCAGCACGCCGTCCCCCCGGTCGAAGGGCACGCCAGGCTCGATGCGCGTGTCGCGGAGGGGTCGGAAGACCCCGAGCGAACCGTCACCCGCCTCCACGCGCACTGCGGGCCGGACGCGGCCGTCCCGCAGCACCTCAAGGCCGGGCTGGAGCGGCTCCACCGCGACCACCTGGGCACGGCTGCCAGGCCAGTCGAGGAGGCCAGGACCTGCGCCCGCGACCACCTCCCACCACTGCGACGAGGAACCAGGCAGGGTGGAGACAGGACGGTCCGAGTAGTCCCGGAGCGCCGCGCTGCCGCCCTGCAACGTGACCACCAGCACGTCGCCGGCCTCGAGCATCGCAGTGCCCTCTGCCCCTGCAACGCGCAGTTCGCGCCGGAACCCCAGTTCGACCACCGTGCCGGGCAAGGTCCCCAGCACGGGATCGGCCCCGAGCAGACGGCACGTGGAAGGCTCCACGCGCAGGACCTGTGAGCCCTGGGCACGCTTCACCAAGGCGACGTCGAAGGCGCCGAGGGAGAGCGCGGACGGGAGCACCGGCAGGGTGAACTGCATGCGCAACCGAGGCTGGTCGAGGGGCATCCATTGGGGCGCAGTGGCAGACTGCAGCACGAAGGGGATGGTCCCGCCGGCGACCGGCAGCAGCGGGGTCGGGTGGCCCTGGGCCGAGGCATCCCTTCCCACGGTGCGGAACGAGACGTTCAGCCCCTGCTGCAGCATGCGACCGTCCGCCGCGCGCAGCCCACCGGGCCGTGGGTACCCGGCAACGAGGACACGGTAGTTCGCGTCGGGCCGGAAGGATCCGTCGTCGAGTTCGGGACGCAAGGGAACTCGCGGCTCGAAGGTGAGGGACTGCGCCCCCACCAGCACCCGCCCTTGCACCGCGCGACCAGCCTCGTCCAGCACCTGGAACACGTCGCCGCGTGCAGACTCGGGGTCGATGGGTGCCGAGAAGGCCACGCCAATCTGCTGGTTGAGCAGCAACGGAGCACCGCCTGGCTCCGGGGTGATGCGTGTGACCGCAAAGGGGGTTGGCTGCGCGGGCACGTTGCCCCGGCTGCAGGCAGGGGACCAAGCCCCGGCGAGCAGGAGCAGCAGACAGGGCATGCGCAGGGTCCCCATGGCGGGGCCAAGGCTACGAAGGGCGGATGCCGCTGGCTCCGTGATTTCTCCGGACGGAGCCTGCGCCCCCGTTCCTCGAAGACGACTCCGTCCCCGGCAACGACGCCGCCCGGCGGTCGAGGACCAGCCGGGCGGTGTCGAGGGGAGCGGGTCCCCAGCGCTCACTGGTTCTGGACGCGGTAGACCAGCATCAAGTTGCGCAGCGAGGGCGACAGAGCCGGCGTCACCGTGACGTTGTTCGTCATGGTGAGACGCAGGTTCAGGTAGCGCGGCAGCAGGCCGCTGAGGGGGCTACGGATCGTGCCCAGACGGTCCTGGGTCACGTACGGCGTCAGACCCGAGGCGAGGATGCGCGACCGGTCACCCGCCGACCCCGAGTTGGGGACGCTGTAGCGGAACGCCTCGCAGGCGTAGTTCGGGTTCAGCAGGTTGCCGCGCAGGCGCAGTTGGTCCTGCGTGAGCGAGTCGTAGATCGTCGCGTTCTCGAAGGTCTCGGCGAAGCGGAACTCCACCACCACCGACGTGCCCGCAGGCTGACGGTTCACGGGTGGGTCCGTGAGGGTGACGACCTCACCCACGCGCAGGGTGCCCGTGCCCTGGAGAGCTTCCAGGTTGGGGAACCCGGCGGTCACACCGAGGCCCGGCCACGATCCCGCAGCCGAGGCGCCAATGTTGTGGCGGTTGGGCTGCAGGGTGTCGAAGAAGCCCATGGTGACCGTGGAGACCTTGCGGACGAAGTCGGCCTGGGCCCAGTGCAGGTGGCCGTCGCCCGGGGGCGCGAAGAACAGACCCTGGATGGGGTCGCCGAGGCCGGCGTCCTTGAGCCAGCCGCCCTGGGCCGTCTGGGTGTTGGCCGGGTCGATGAGGATGTTCTGGCCCGTGGTGGGGTCCAGACCACCGGTGGTGTGGATGCGGGTCCACGGCCAAGGCAGGCGGCCGGCGCAGCCGACGCCCACCGAGTTGTAGTAGCCACCCGGGTTGGCCAGCAGGAAGTTGCTGGGCGGGCCGAGCATGGCGACCTGGAACATGTTGGACGCGGTGGCGACACCGTTGGCAGCGCCGTCCGGGAACACCTTGATGTCCATGAGCAGCGGCAACGCGATCGGGTCGTGGTCGCGCAGCCGCGTGCCGATGAAGTCACCGCCGAGGCTGTCACCGGTGGCGGAGTTGGGCAGCGCGTTGCTGTGGATGTCCATCACCCACACCGAGCCCGGGAAGTCCGGGTACCGGTTGTCGCGGATCCACGGCGAGTCGATGTTGCAGGTGGTGTCGTTGTTCGGCGGCTGCGCGTTGGGGTCGCGGGCGCCACCCAGTCCGGTGATGTTGCCCGAACCATCCGTGGTCACGAGGCGGGAGTCGCGCCAGGTGTAGCTGCGCTGGAAGCGCGGGTACGGCACGAACTTGGTGCCCGTGGGCGCACGGAACGCCTGGTTCGGGTTGATCTGGTAGACGCGGTCCTCGAGCACCTTCACGGCATTGGTGCCGCGCAGCACGTTGTCCTCGAAGGTCGAGGACAGGTTGCTGCTCACCGACACGCAGTCGAACGTGCAGCGCGTCGCGGGCGGCGTGCCTGCGGTCACGAGCGCCCAGCGCTCGTCGGGACGCTTGTCGCCGTGAGCCAGCGACATGGAGAACCGGTCGAACACGTCGAACAGCACGTTGTTGTCGTTGAAGGGCGACCAGTAGAGCTGGTCCACGTCGAGCAGGAACTCCGACGGCTGACGGTAGCTCAGGGAGAAGTCATCCTCGAGGTACCGCATCATCATGCGCGAACCGCGCGGCTGCAGCGGCTCCACCACCTCACCCACCACGTGGGGAGTGTTGGGCGGCAGGAACACCTGCGGCGGAGTCGGGTTGACGTCGAACATGCGCGGCTGCCAGTAGAGCAGGCCGCCGTTCCGCGGGGAGTTGGGGTCGAAACCAGCCTGCGCACCGGCCG
>JBEGVB010000053.1:0-2899 GCA_041178545.1 Planctomycetota bacterium | reverse complement strand
GTACGAACTGCTCGCCATGGCCATCGCCACCGACCGCACGCGCGTCGCCTCGTTCATGCTCGGCAACGCGGGCAGCAACCGCAGCTACCCGTTCCTCGACGTGCCGCAGGGCCACCACGAGGTGAGCCACCACGGCAAGCAGCCCGAGAAGCTCGAGGCCGTCCGCCGCATCAACCGATTCCACCTCGAGGCACTCGCCCGCTTCCTGACCAGGCTCGAGCAGCGGCGCGAGGAGGGCCAGAGCCTGCTTGCCCGCACCCTCGTGCTGTACGGCTCGGGCATCGGCGACGGCGACCGGCACAACCACGACAACCTGCCCGTCCTGCTGTGTGGCGGCGACCGCCGTGCCACCGCGGGCCAGCATGTCGACCTCGGCCGCGAGACCCCCATGGCCAACCTCCACCTCGCCATCGCGCGCACGATGGGGGCGGGAATCGAGACCTTTGCAGACAGCACCGCGCCACTGGCCCTGTGAGCGCGTGCACCACCCGAGCACCCCGATGAACGAGACCTCCCGCCGCGCCTTCCTCGGCGCCACCGGCGCTGCAGCCCTTGCCGCGCAACTCCTCCCCGCAGCGCCTGCTGCGGCAGCACCGCGCCGCGACGGCAAGCGCATCCTCGTCCTCGGAGGCACCGGCTTCCTCGGCCCGCACTTCGTGCGCGCGGCCATGGCGCGCGGCCACGTGCTCACCCTCTTCAACCGCGGCAAGACCAACCCGCAACTGTTCCCCGACGTCGAGAAGCTGCAGGGCGACCGCGAGAAGGGTGAGCTCAAGGCCCTCGAGGGGCGCACCTTCGACGCGGTGGTGGACACCTCGGGCTACGTGCCGGCCCACGTCGAGGCCACGGCACGCATGTTCGCGGACAAGGCGACCCACTACACCTTCATCAGCTCCATCAGCGTCTACGGCCAGTTCGGCGAGCGGGCCGACGTCTTCGACGAGACCTCTGCGGTGGGCCAGGTGTCCGACGAGGATGCCGCCAAGGTCAACACCATCCGCGGCTCCATGCCGTTCTACGGCCCGCTCAAGGCGCGCTGCGAACAGGCTGCGGAGGCGACCAAGCCCGGGCGCACCTTCGTCGTCCGCCCCGGGCTCATCGTCGGCCCCGGCGACAACACCGATCGGTTCACCTGGTGGCCCGTGCGCGTCGACCAGGGCGGTGCCGTGCTCGCGCCCGGCGACCAGGACGGCGTCATCCAGGTCATCGACGTGCGCGACCTCGCAGACTGGATGGTGCACGGCATCGAGCAGCAGCTCACCGGTACCTTCAATGCCGACGGTTTCGACGGCAGGGTGTCGATGGCCGAGTTCCTGCACGGCTGCAAGCTCGCCACCAGCAAGCCTGTCGAGTTCGTGTGGGGGAGCGAGGAGTTCCTCAAGGAGCACGAGGTCGGCGCGTGGATGGAGATGCCGCTCTGGATCCCTCGCGAGGGCCGTAGCATTGCCTCCAACGACAAGGCGCGCGCCGCGGGCCTGAAGTTCAGGCCCCTTGCCGACACCATCCGCGACACGCTCGCGTGGGCCAAGGCCGAGCGCGGCGACAAGCCGTTTGCCCGCACCGGCGTGAAGCCGGACAAGGAGGCGCGCCTGATCGCGCTGCTGCGCGAGGCCAAGGGCCGCTGAGGGCGCGGCCGCGCCATTCCTGCCGGTCAGGGCCGCAGCGACGTTTCGCTCGGGTGCATTGCTCGCGCCACCACGCCCTCTGGTGGAGTCGGGCGCAGCCCATACACTTGCGGGGTCGCCCGTTCCGGGCCGGCTTCCCGGCCAGTTGCCCGGTGACGACGCGTTCCCACCTCGTTCCCACCTGGAGATCCCCATGCAACGCATCTGCTCCGTGGTTGCCGTCGGCCTGTTGGCCGCGGCCGCGTCTGCCCAGTTCAGCCTGGTCATCCCGCAAGGGCTGGCCACCACCGAAGGCAACTCCTCCAACGCCTTCCCATGGGGTCGCGGTGGCACCGGCCTCCGCATCCAGACCGTCTACGACAGCTCGCACTTCACCGCGCAGGGCGTGACTTACCCGATCTTCATCACGGGACTCCGCTGGCGGCCCAACACGGCCGTGGCCCTCACTGCCTCGAGTTACACCTCGGGCTGCACCGTCCAGCTCTCGACCTCGCCGCTCGACCAGGCTGCGGTGTCTCCCACCATGGCTAGCAACCAGGGTGCCAACCTGACCACCTGCTTCAGTGGCGTGGTCTCGTGGGCAGCGCAGGCGGCACAGACCGGTCCGACGCCGTTCGGCATCGTGGTCCCCTTCTCCACCAACTTCCTCTACGACCCCAACGGCGGCGACCTCAACATCGAGTGTGACCTGCCGGTCCAGACCTTCACTGGCTCCGGCCCGCAGCTGGACGTGCAGACCACGGCGCCCCTTGCCTCGCGCATCTACATCAGCACGGGCTACCCGGGCACCGGCAACGGCACCATCAACCTCAACCATGGCGTCGTGGTGCAGGTCGACTACGTGCCCGCCAACGGCCTCTTCTCCTCCTTCACCTCCAACTTCACCGGCGGAGCCTCGCCGCTGGCGGTGAACTTCACCGACCAGAGCTTCACCTCGGCTCCCAATGGCATCACCAGCTGGGCGTGGGACCTCAACGGCGACGGCAACACCGACTCCACCGTCCAGAACCCCACGTTCACCTACACCGCGTGCGGCAGCTACAACGTGTCGCTCACCACGACGGACGGCGTCAACCCGCCGAGCACGCTCACGCGCACGGCCTACATCGTGACCGACGTGGTGCGCTCTGACTTCACCTACTCGGTGTTGCCGGGCACCACCGCGGTGCAGTTCACCGACACCTCGGTGCCGACGCCCACCAGCTGGGCGTGGGACTTCAACGGCGACAACGTCGTGGACTCCACGGTCCAGAACCCTGCCTACGTCTACCCGA